>JBAIXY010000046.1:0-1500 GCA_037916205.1 Vicinamibacterales bacterium
TCTTCTTCCCCTTCTGGAACGAGCTCATCAGGCCGCGCTTGATGAGCGACTCGATCATGATGTAGGTCGTCGGGCGGTTGACCGTGGCCTTGGCGGCGATGGTCTGGGCCGTGGACGGTCCCAACTCCAATCCGGCCAGGTAAACCTTGGCCTCCTTTTCCGAGAGGCCGATCTTCTGAAGGTCTTTTTCCAGTTCCTCTTTCATAGGCGTCTAAAGTGTCACAAACATAACACTTTATGATTCTCGGGTCAATTTGTCAACTCGCCCGCCCGCCCCTGCCACTGATTGACAAAACAGGGAAATAGGTATTAGGTTGAACGTTCCGCCGAAAACAACGGAACGGAGGCTAAAATGAGAACCGCCAAGGCTCTTTTCATCATCACTGCCGCGTTTCTGGCAGCGCCGTCTATCGCCCTGGCCGAGCAGGCCTCCGACCCGGAGACCCCCGCCAGCCAGCCCGCCAAGCCGGAGCCCGCCAAGAAGCCCGGCCTGCATCTCAAGCCCAACGCCAAGTGGCACATCCTCGGCCATTCACTGGGGGCGCCCGTCTACCTGCTGTTCATGACCAGTGTTCACGAGAGCGGCCACGCCGCCATCGGCGCCGCCGCCGGCCTGGAGGTCGTATCCTTCAAGCCCTACCCCCACATGGAGGACCTCGGGGGCGGCCGACAGTTCGTCTGGGGCAGCACGATGATGCGCGGCGAGATAACGCCGAAGCGCGAGGCCTGGATGCTCGCCGGTCCGAGCATCTTGGACTTCACCATGTTCGCGACGTCGGACCTGCTGCTGACCTACGGCGTCAGTTCCGACTCGGTGGCCGCGCCGTTCATCCTGACCGGCGGCATGATCTGCCCGCTCGTCGACTTCCTCTGGAACGTCAACGGGCCGTCGGCCACCAACGACACCACCCGCCTGGGCAAGATCATCGGCATGCCGAAGTGGAGCATTATGCTCATCGGCGACGCCCTGGCCGCCGTGGCGGTCTGGCGCATCCTGCATCACGGCCGGAACATCTTCTTCGAGCCCGAACGGTCGCAACCCGCCAAGACGTCGTTCATGATCATGCCGACCTTCGGCGTGGACCGCGAGAACGGCGACAGCCGCATCGGCCTGTCCGCGGTCGGCCGCTTCTAGGAAGCGGCCCAGCCTCTCTCGCCGCCCGTCACTCCGACGGGCGGCTTTTCTTTTCCCCAGGGTCCGTTTTCGGCCGACCCTTGACGCCCGAACGGCCGGCTGGTAACCTCCCGTTTGCCCCGCTGAAAAGCGGACTCACGGCAACCGGGAGGTGGCGCGAAGACTAGCGAAGAACCCGACGACCCGCGTCTCTGACACTGTCAGCGCCGGCTTGGGAAGGCACGGCGCCCTGTGAGGACCGAATGAGGTTGGGTCTCTGCTTACGACGGCCCCTTGGTTCCCGGGGGCGGTACAAATCAGGGAACTCGGATCCCGACGGCCAGCGCGCCAGGGTGCGCACCGAGCCGCGGGAGGAAACCTGATCG
>JBAIXY010000047.1:0-6179 GCA_037916205.1 Vicinamibacterales bacterium
AGCAACCCGCTCAGAACCCGGCCCAGCAGGCGCCGCCGAAACCGGCCGGACAGCCGGCCGCCGCCGACAACAAGCTGATGGCCGCGCTTTCCTATATCGGCATCCTGTTCCTGATCCCGCTCCTGACCGAGGCCAGGAACGACGAGTACGTTAAGTTCCACATCCGCCAGGGCATCGTCCTGTTCGTCGTCGACGTGGTCGGCAGCTTCATCGCCTGGATCCCGTTCATCGGCTGGGCCATCGGCCTCTTTCTGCTCTTCGTCTCCATCTACGGCTTCATCCAGGCCTATGAGGGCAAGCGCTGGGAGCTGCCCTACCTGGCCAAGTACGCCAAGCAGATCAAGATCTAGTCCTGGCCCCGCGAGTTATTCATCCCTTATGCTGAAGCAGACCCTCCACGATATCGAGGCGCTGGTCGCGAAGATCTCCGATTCGTGGAGGTTGCTTTGACCTGGACAAGACCCGCGGCGAGATCGAATCCATCGAATGGGAAACGCAGCAGCCGGATTTCTGGAAGGACAATGAGGCTGCCCAGCGGACCAGCCGGCGGCTGGCCGAATTGAAGAACGATTACGAAGCCTGGCGGGCGCTCAAGGCCGACGCCGGGGACCTTTTGGATTTTGCCCGGCTAGCGGCCGATGAGGACGACGGCGCGGCCGAAGCCGGCATCGTCGATCACCTGGCCGAACTGAACGGCCGGCTCGGCAAGCTGGAGTTCGCCATGCTCCTGAACGAGACGTACGACGACCGCGACGCCATCGTCGCCATTCACGCCGGCGCCGGCGGCACCGAGGCGCAGGACTGGGCCGAGATGCTGCTCCGGATGTACCTGCGTTACGCCGAGCGCGAGGGCTGGAAGACCAAGATGCTCGACGAGCACCGCGGCGCCGAAGCCGGCATCAAGAGCGCGACCTTCGCGGTCGAGGGCCGCTGGGCCTACGGCCACCTGAAGTGCGAGGCCGGCGTGCATCGCCTGGTGCGGCTGTCGCCATTCAACGCCGACCACCTGCGGCAGACCTCTTTCGCCCTGGTCGAGGTCCTGCCCGAACTGGGCGAGATCGCCGAAGTGAAGATCGACCCGAAGGACCTGCGCATCGACACCTACCTGTCCGGCGGCCACGGCGGCCAGGGCGTGCAGACCACCTATTCGGCCGTCCGCATCACTCACATCCCGACCGGCATCGTCGTCACCTGCCAGAACGAGCGGTCGCAGACACAGAACAAGGAAACGGCCATGCGGATCCTGCGGGCCAAGCTGCATGCCAGATATCTGCAGGAGCGCGATGCCGAGAAGAAACAGCTGCGCGGAGAGTTCACCAGCGCCGAGTGGGGGAACCAGATCCGCTCCTACGTCCTGCACCCTTACAAGATGGTCAAGGACCACCGGACCAAGTTCGAGACCCAGGAGGCGGAGCGCATCCTGGATGGCGACCTCGACGAATTCATCGAGGCATATTTGCGCTCTGTCAAGCAAAAAAATGACTAACGATCGCCGGCGGACGGCGGGCGTCCCGGACGCCGTCGACAGCCGCCGGTCATCGAAGATCTACAGCCTATGTCAACAGTCATCGTGACCGGAGGAGCCGGCTTCATCGGTTCGCATGTCACTGATCTCCTGATCGGCCGCGGCCACCAGGTCCACGTCATCGATGACCTCTCGACCGGGCGGCGAGCGAATCTCGACCGGCGCGCGAAGCTGCACGTCGCCGACATCCGTTCGCCTCGCCTCCCCGCGCTGTTCGGCCGGATCAGGCCGAGCGCCGTCGTCCATCTGGCGGCGCAGATCAGCGTCCGCCGGTCCACCGAGGATCCGATCGCTGACGCCGACATCAATATCATCGGCGCTTTGAACGTCCTTCGCGCCGCCCGCGCCGCCGGCGTCCGACACGTCGTCTTCGCCTCGTCGGCGGCCGCCTACGGCAGCGCCAAGGTCCTGCCGACGCCGGAGACCGCGCCGCTCGAACCTTCATCGCCATACGGCATCGCCAAGGCCGCGTTCGAGCGCTACCTGATCGCCGCCCGCGCCGCCGGCGGACCGACCGCTTCGGTCCTTCGGTTCGCCAACGTCTACGGTCCGCGCCAGAACTCGCAGGGCGAAGCGGGCGTCGTGGCCATTTTTATCGACCGCCTGTCGCGCGGCCGGAAGGTGACGATCAACGGCGACGGCCGCCAGACCAGGGACTTCGTCTATGCCGGCGATGTCGCCCGCGCCGTGGTCAGCGCGCTGGAGAAACGGGTCAATGGCGTGTTCAACATCAGCACCGGAATTGAAACCTCGATCAACCGTATTTTAGCCGAGTTGAGCCGTATCTTCGGTTCTCCGGCCAAGCCAGTTCGCGGTCCGTCCAAACCCAACGAGGACCGCCGCAGCTGTCTGGACCCGGCCCGGGCCGCCGCCGCGCTCGGCTGGAAAGCGGCGACGAACGTGGCCGACGGCCTGCGTCTGACCGTCGAAGCCGCCGGTCGGCGGCGTTGATATATGCGCGTCCTCCGGGTCAGCCGCTACCGCCTGACCAAGCGCGCGCTGGCAGCGGCCCTGGATGTTCTTCGGTCCGGCGGCGTCGCGGCCATCCCGACCGAAACCGCTTACGGTCTGGCCGCCGACCCCTTCAGCCGGCGCGCCGTCAGCCGCGTGTTCGTGATCAAAGGACGCGGCGCCGACAAACAACTGCCGCTCATCGCCGGTTCTTACGCCTCGGCTAGCCGCGTCGTGCGACTGTCCGGTCCGCTGCTCCGACTGGCGCGCCGGCGTTGGCCCGGTCCGCTGACCGTCGTCGCCCCGCTGCGCCGCGGCGTCCGTCCGGCCGCGCCGGGCAGGCGTCCGGCGACCGCGGCCATCCGCGTGCCGTCGTCCGTCTGGGCCAGAGGACTCGCCGCCGCTTTCGGCGGCCCGCTGACCTCGACCTCGGCCAACGTCTCCGGCCGGCCGGCGCTCTACTCGGCCGCCGGCGTCCGACGCGAATTCAGCGGCCGCATCCGTCAGCCGGACCTGCTGCTCGATGCCGGGGTCTTGCCCCGCAGGCCGCCCTCGACCATAGTAAAGATGGAGAAGGGGAGGCTCGCGGTCCTGCGCCAGGGCGCGATCGGCCTGCCGACCAAATTAAAAAAATAGCTAAATCAAGCTAAAAAACGACCATGCCGACCGGACATCTGCGTCACTACCTGGAGCACTATCTGGCCCCGCATCCGACCCAGGAGGTCAGGGAGATGTTCATCTCCACGGCCATCCTCGATTTCGCGACCTCGGCGGTCATGGTCTTCGAGCCCATCTACCTTTACACCCTCGGGTTCAGCCTGACGGGCATCCTCTGGTTCTACGTCGCGGTGTACGCGCTGTACTTTCTGCTGCTGCCGATCGGGGGCCGCATCTGCCACAGCCACGGCTATGAGCACACCATGCTGTTCAGTTCGCCGTTCCTGATCCTCTATTACCTTTCGTTCTTCGCCATTTCCTACAACCGGCTGTTCATCATCGCGGCGGTGGGAGCGCTGGCCATCCAGAAGATACTGTATTGGCCGGGCTACCATTCCAACTTCGCCACCTGGAGCCAGCCCGCGGAAGGCGCCCGCGAGATCTCCAACATGTCGGCCCTGGTCGCTTTCGTTTCGGCGCTCGCGCCGGTGGCCGGCGGCCTGGTCGCGGCCGCCGCCGGTTTCAAGGTCCTCTTCGTGGCGGTCGCAGTGCTCATCCTGATCTCCAACATCCCGCTGCTGCAGACCCCGGAATTTTTCGTGCCCAAGAAATTCTCCTACGGGGCCGCGGTTACCCGGGTCTTCCGCCGGGAGAACCGCCGCAAGCTGGTCGCCTGCCTGGGTTTCGGCGAGGAGCTGATCGCCCTCGTCCTGTGGCCGATCTTCATCGTCATGATCATCCCGAACCTGCTGTCCCTCGGCGCCCTGATCTCGCTGTCGATGGTCGCCAACGTCATCGTCACCCTGTATGTCGGCGGGCTGTGCGATGACGGGGAAAAGATCCCGGTGCTGCGAAGCGGCACCGTCTTCACGTTCGGTTCCTGGATCGCCAGGGTCATGGTCACGGGCGGTCTGGGCGTCTTCCTGGTCGATTCTTTCTATCGCGTTTCCAAGAACATGATCGGCGTGCCGCTCACGGCGCTGATCTATGACGAGGCTCGCCGCGGGTCGGCGACAGAAGAGGTCGTGTTCTTCGAAATGGCGCTTTCTTTAGGCAAAATTTCGGCGGCCCTGCTCGGCATCGTCATCTTCTCGCTGATGCCGGGATTCTGGTCAGCCATCTTCGTTCTGGCCGGCGTGTTCGCCGCCCTGTACGCCGTCATGCGCGAGCGCGGGGAGGCAAAGTCGGCCTGACGCCGCCGCGCCGTTCCGGCCGGTCCAGCGCCCGGCGACGTATGAACAGGAGTGAACTCGAAAAACTGATCGGTCCGTACGGCATCCGCCCCATCCGAGGCCGCGGGCAGAATTTCTTGCTGGACGAGAACGTCGTGCTGGCCATGGCCGACGCGGCCGGGGTCGGGCCGGGGAGCCGGATCGTGGAGATCGGCCCGGGCCCGGGCATCCTGACCGCGGAGCTGCTGGCGCGCGGCGCCGAGGTCGTCGCCGTGGAACTGGACAAGAAACTTTGCGCGCTGCTCGCCGGTCGTTTCCGCGACCCGCGGTTCCGGCTGGTCGAGGGCGACGCTCTCGAGATCGGCAATGCCGAACTGGCCGAGCGATTTTCCGGCTCCGGAGGCGGCGTCGGGACCTACCAGGTGGTCGCCAATCTGCCGTACTCGATCACCTCGGCGGCGCTGGAGAAGTTCCTCTTCGAGGAGCCCAAACCGTCGTCGGTGACGGTGATGATCCAACGCGAAGTGGCCGACCGGATCCTGGCCGAGCCCGGCGGCATGAGTTCGCTGGCGGTCGCGGCGCAGGCGCTGGCCGTCCCGCGGCGGGTCGTCGACGTTCCCCGACAAGCCTTCTATCCCAGTCCGGAAGTGGATTCAGCGGTTATCCACATGGCTGTACGGTCGACCGGCGAGCTGAAGATCTTTTTCAAAAGTGCACGCCCGGAACTGTTCTTCAAGCTGGTCCGGACAGCTTTCGCCAGCCGCCGCAAACAGCTAGGCAATAGCCTGGGCTCGTTCGTCGGCGACACACAAAAGCTGAAAAAAGCCTTGTTTGAGGCAAAAATTGAACCAACCCAGCGGCCGGAGGAATTGACCGTCCAGGCTTGGGTCGACCTTGCCGGAGCACTGGAAAAATAGCCCCTTTTGGCCGCTCATTCGGATAGACGCTGAGCTTACCGAGTGGTATAATTTTTAATATAGAAGATATAGCAACCGCGCCTTTGCTTACACAGCATCAGAAGCTGACGATTGCTATAGTCGCCGTGATCGGGGTCACGACGATCATTTTCGGCATATTGAGCCTGCACAAAGCGATCAACGTGCCGTTCTACCGGCAGCCTTCGGCGGTCGTGTTCAAGACCGAGGAGCAGCTGCAGAAGGAGCAGATCGAGGCGTTGAAGACCAAGGACACCGATCACGACGGCCTGTCCGATTACGACGAACTTTACATCTATCGCACCAGTCCGTTCCTGGAGGACTCTGATTCCGACGGCATCAGCGACAAGGCCGAGATCGAGCGCGGGACCGACCCGAACTGTCCGGAGGGCAAGACCTGCCGCGTGCCCCGGACCACCCAGGTCGCCGGCGAAACGGGCGGCCAGACCGGCTCCGCCGCCAATCCTTCGACTCCGGCCACCGGAACGACCGAATCGCCCTCCGGGGCCCAGGCCATCCAGGCGTTCACCGAGGCCTTCGGCGACCTGGACACGCTGACCCCTGAGATCGTCCGGGTCAAGCTGGCGGCCATGTCCACGGCCGACCTGCGCGCTTTTTTCGTCAAGCTCGGCATCCCCGAGGCGGCGGTCGCTAAAGCCGACGACGCCACGCTGCGCCAATTGGTGCTCGATACTCTCCAGGAGCTGTCTCAGAGCCTGAACACGACCGGCAACTCGCCGTCGGCACAGCCCTGATATTTTATAAAGCCATGAATAAGCTTTTGAACAAATTCGTTATGAAAAAAGCCGGCGCCGCGTTCTTGCTTGTCGTTTTCGCGTTCTCCGTCTCTTTTTCCGCGCTATTCGCGGCGCCGCGTCCTGCCCGGGCGCAATACACCGACCCGATCACCAGCGTCCAGACCACGCTGATGAACGCGGG
>JBAIXY010000048.1:0-1565 GCA_037916205.1 Vicinamibacterales bacterium
CATCGCCCTGGCCTCCGAGATGGGCGGCCTGCTTGAGAACGTCTACGTCAACAACAACATCGTCTACGACAACAGCGCCATCGGCCTCAAGGTCACGCGCAACGGCGACGCCGACCAGCACCCGATGAAGAACATCCAGATCATCAACAATACCGCCTACGACAACGGCGGGGACTGGGGCGGCTGCGTCTCGCTGGACGATCCGGACGCCGCCGAGGTGGCGGTGCGCAACAACATCTGCAGCCGGAATCGCTCTTTCGAGTTGTCCCTGTCCTCCGACGTGCCCCCGGGTCAGGCCGCGGTCGAGAACAACCTCATTTTCGGCTTCAAGAACGACACCGCGGACGGCGAGATCATGGGCGACGGCACGGTCGAGGCCGATCCGCTCTTCGTCGACCCGGCCAACGCGGATTTCCACCTGCGCGCCGGTTCGCCGGCGATCGATCGCGGCTCTGCCCTGGACGCGCCCGAGGTCGATTTCGACGGCCGTCCGAGGCCGCAGGGATCGGCCATTGATATCGGGGCATTCGAATACCCGGGTTCCCGCTGACCAGCAGTAAAAACCGACCCGGCGTTGGAGCGCCGCCTCAAATATTGTTCGATCCAGCATTGACAAAATGCCATTTTTATGCTATATTTATTCGTTCCACGACCGGACGAACGCTCCTTGACCACAACCTCCAACCGCTGAAGGAGAATAAAAATGGCCGACATCCTCGCCCTGACCTGCATCACCCTCACCGCCGACCCCGACCTGCGGGCCAAGCTCGCGCGCAAGCTCGCCGAGTACAAGACCCGGATGCAGTACCGGGCCCCGGAGACCGACCCCCACCAGTGGTACAAGCTCCGCGTCCTCGGGCGCCTGCTCGAGAAGGGCTCGGTCAACGTGACCGAGACCGAGGCCGAGTTCCGGCGCTACGACTGGTTCGACGAGGACACCTTCCGCGACGCCGTCAGCATCGTCGACGCCTACAACCGCAACGACACCGCCCGTCTCCGCGGCGGCACCGGCCTGAAGTAGGCCAAACCCCGTCTTCCGGTCCTCACTGACCGCCCACCAGCTTCGGTGGGCGGTTTAATATTCCGGCCGATACGGGATCCGCGCGTGAACGACCGAATATGCCATTAACGAAGGGGGCGGCGGCTTTTATGCTATAATATATACATAATTCTTAGGCTTGCTTTATGCGTTTAAAGTCACTAATCATCGCGGCGGCCCTGGTACTGCCGCTCACGGTCTTTGCCCAGAGCGCGACGCCGCCCGCCGTTCCGACGCCGGGTATCCTGCCGGACAGCCCTTGGTACTTCCTCGACAGGATCGGCGAATATTTTCAGGAATTGTTCACTTTTCAACCCGCCGCCAAAGCGCGTCTCGAATTGAAATTCGCCGGCGAGCGGCTGGCCGAGATCAAGGTGCTGATCGACCAGAAAGGCGCCCAGGCCAAAGGGCTGGATGTCGCTGAGGGTCGGCTGAAGGACAGCCTGGCCAAGGCGGCTGACATCGTCGCCTCGGAAAAGACCAAAGGACAGGACGTGACCGATCTGGCCAAAGAATTGCGCGACTC
>JBAIXY010000049.1:0-2154 GCA_037916205.1 Vicinamibacterales bacterium
CGACAAGTATCCGGAAGCCAAGCTCATCGGTTACGAGCTGTCCATGGGGCCGATCCTGGTCGGCCAGCTGCGCCGGCTGCTCGGCGGGCGGCGCTACCGCAACGTCAGTCTCCGTTTCGGCGACCTGTTCCGGCAGGACCTGAGCGACGCGTCCGCCATATTCTGTTTCCTCACCCCCAAAGGTCAGGCCAGCTTGCCCGCCAAGTTCGCCCGGGAACTGGGCGATGACTGCCGGGTGATGATCGAGGCCTGGCCCTTCCCGGAACTGGCCCCGGCGCAGAAATTCAAAGAGGGGAATAACGTCAGTTTCTTCCTGTATCAAGGCTCGCAATTCCGCGGTTGAGTATGCCGATGAGCGAATCCTACCAGCCGACTCCGGAAGAGATCGCCCAGGCCGAGGCCCTGATGACGCCCGAACAGCGGGCCGCCACCGAGGAGCGGGAATTCTTCAAGTTCCAGGAAAAAGAGCCGTTCGGCGGCGAACACACCAAATTCGACTCCGAACAGAAGCGCCGGGCGCCGACCGAAGAGGAGCGCCGGGGGATCGACGCGGAGCTGAGTCAGCTTGGCGATATTTTCGCCGGTTCCGATATCCGCTGGCAGCTCGACGGAGCGATCAATATCTCCCTGCTGACCAAGCCGCCGGGCGAGTATATCGGCGCCCATAAGGATGTCGACGTTTCCGTTTTCCAGGAGGACCTGGCGAAATTGGACGCGCTGCTCAGCCGGCGCGGTTACGGGCTGTTCGATTCCCGGCGCAAGGACGAAAAGGACCCGGACAGCGTCAGGGTGATGGAACGCATCGGCGCCGGCGGCGCGACCGGCCTGCCCGAACAGAACCTGATGATCGCCAAGATCGACGCCGCCGGCAAACTGGTCGGCGGACCGGAATTGGATTTCGTCGACCTGCACGTCGTGCGGCATGACGCTGAAGGCCGGCCGATCGGGCCGTTCGGCAGGCCGCTGCCGGAGACCTGGTACCAGGCCCAGAGCGTCGATTCCCAGGGACGGGAGATCAAGGTCTCGAACCCGGCGTTAGTGGCCTATTTCAAGCTGCGCCAGGGACGCAATTACGACATGGATGACGTGAAACATCTGGTGGACGGCGATCAGCTGGACCGCTCGGGCTTCGACGAGATCGCCGCGGTGGTCGAGGGCGACCTGGGGGCCCGGCGCGGCATGGTGGCGGACATCGTCGGCGAGGTTCTGGCGCGGCCCGGCGCGGACGCCTCGTCCGAACGGTTCATCCAGGCCTTGCTCGCGCATCCGCGCGTCGTCGGCCGCATCGCCGATCCCGGCGATCCCCCGTTGGGGAGATTGGCCGAGCTGCTGGGCGGGCGGGAGAAACTTGACGCCGCTTCGGCGACCGACGCGATCATCACGGTCTTCGGCCTGGGCGGTTACGAAGAAGAACAGCGGGGCAAGCTGCGGCAGTTGGAACGGATGATCCAGGAGCGGGAGGATCAAAAAAGTCTGCGAACGGCGCGGAAAAAATTGGGCCTCTCAGGCCCTGATGCCAAATAAATAAAGAAAAAGCCTCACCCTGTCGGTGTGGCTTTTTCTTATGGTGCCCGGGGTGGGATTCGAACCCACATGCCCTTTCGAGCGGGGGATTTTAAGTCCCCAGTGTCTGCCGTTCCACCACCCGGGCGTCGATCAGTGCGCCCGCCCGCCGGCCCGGTCGGGTCGGCGGGCAAGGCGTGCCGCGTCAGAAGTATTATAACAGTTTTCCTTCCCAAGAGGCGGCGTTCGTGGCCGATCTGACCACTCGCAGCGCTCCCCGGCCGGTCAGTTGCCTGACGGCCGGATCAGCCAAGACCGACTCCAGGGAACGGTCGATATTGGCGCGGGCCGCCGCGGTCCGGGCCGCGTCCGCGTATTCGGGATAGTCGATCTGGAGGATCACCGGCGTGGCGGCGAGATCGACCTGGCTGTGGCCCTGCATCACTTTGAGGGCGATGCCGATATTGCCGGCGATGTCCGGATTGTCGGCCGACAGCCGGAAATACTGGTTATGTCCGTCGACCCAGGCGCGGTAGGTGTCGCCGACGTAGATCCCGTAGCCGGCGTGTCTTAGTTCTTCGCCGGCCAATTCCGGATGTCCGCCGCCTCCGACGGCTTCGGCCAGCGGCCGGTCGCGCCGGTCCAGGTCGA
>JBAIXY010000050.1:0-2001 GCA_037916205.1 Vicinamibacterales bacterium
AGCTGACCCTGGACAAGGTGGCCGCCGACCTGCAGGACCGGCTGATCTCGATCTTCACGAACGGGCCGGACGGGCGCCGCCCCTGCTTCGGCGGCACCGAGCTCATGCAGACCAACCCCGCCTGGCATGACAACCTGATCTTCGGCGAGTACTTCCACGGCGACAACGGCGCCGCGATCGGCGCGTTCCACCAGACAGGCTGGACCGGGGTGATCGCCGACCTGATCCGCCGCCGCTACGGCGCGGTCGAAGCCGTGGGAGACGTCATCCGGCGGATCGGCACGGAGAACGAACAGTGAGCGCCGTCGCCGCCCAGGCCACCGGCACGCTGCCCGGAAGCGAGTTCCCGCTCGGCGCGACGGTCCGTGAGACCGGCACGAACTTCGCCGTGGCCTCGGACGTCGCAGACGGGATGGTGCTCTGCCTGTTCGACGAGACGGGCGCTGAGACACGGATCCCGATGCCCGACTACGACGCGGGCGTCTGGCATGTCTTCGTGCCGGGGGTCGGCGCGGGGCAGGCCTACGGATTCCGGGCCACGGGCCCGTACGACCCGGCCCGGGGGGTGTGCTGCCATCCGGCCAAGCTCCTGCTCGACCCCTATGCGCGCGCCGTGACCGGGACGGTCGCGTTCGGCCCGGCGGTGCTCGGGTACTCCGTCGTCGACGCCGACGCGCCGAGTGACGTGGACTCCGCGGCCAGCGTGCCGCGCAGCCTGGTGGTGGCCGACGAGCCCTTCCCGTGGTCGGACGACGACCGCTGCCGGCACCGGTACTCCGACACGATCATCTACGAGATGCACGTCAAGGGCTTCACCATGCGCCACCCTGATCTCCCGCCGGAACTGCGCGGGACTTTCGCCGGCCTGGCCCACGAAGCGGCGATCGCCTATCTTCTGGACCTCGGCGTGACCGCCGTCGAACTGCTGCCGGTGCACGAGAACATCCCCGAGCCGTTCCTGGCCCAGCGAGGGCTGACCAACTACTGGGGTTACAACACGATCGGGTACTTCGCGCCGCACCAGGGCTACTCGGCCGCGGTGCGGGCCGGCCGCCCCGGCGGCCAGGTCGCTGAGTTCAAGGCGATGGTGAACGCGCTGCACAGGGCGGGGATCGAGGTCCTGCTCGACGTGGTCTTCAACCACACGGCCGAGAGCAATCATCTCGGCCCTACCTTCTGCTATCGCGGCCTGGACAACCCTGCTTACTACCGCCTGGAGGAGGACCCGCGCTATTACGTGGACACGACCGGCTGCCACAATTCGCTCAACGCCGGCGACCCCATCACCTTGACGCTGATCATGGATTCGCTGCGGTACTGGCTGACCGAGATGCACGTCGACGGCTTCCGGTTCGACCTCGCTCCCACCCTGGCCCGCCAGGAAGGGGAGTTCGGGACCAGGTCGGCGTTTTTCGACCTGGTCGCCCAGGATCCGGTGGTGTCGCGCGCCAAGCTGATCGCCGAGCCGTGGGACGTCGGCCAGATGGACAGCTACGACCTCGGCCGTTTCCCGCCGCGCTGGCGCGAGTGGAACGGCCGGTACCGCGACACCATGCGCGACTTCTGGCGCAGCCACCCCGTCGGCATGCGGGAGTTCGCGGCCCGTTTCTGCGGGTCGTCCGACATGTACGGCCGGGCCCGGCGCCGCCCGACCGCCTCGGTCAACCTCATCACCGTCCACGACGGTTTCACCCTGCGCGACCTGGTCTCCTACAACGGCAAGCACAACGAGGCCAACGGGGAAGGCAACCGCGACGGGGCCGACGACAACCGCTCATGGAACTGCGGCGTGGAGGGGCCGACCGACGACCCCGCCGTGCTGGCCCTGCGCGCGCGCCAGTCCCGGGCTATGCTCGCCACCCTGCTGCTGTCCTTCGGCGTCCCCATGCTGCTCGGCGGCGACGAGATCGGCCGCACCCAGCAGGGCAACAACAACGCCTACTGCCAGGACAACGAGATCACCTGGTTTGACTGGTCCAAGCCGGACGCCGGCCTGCTGGA
>JBAIXY010000051.1:0-2511 GCA_037916205.1 Vicinamibacterales bacterium
ATCGTGCCGTCGGGGGCGACGCTGACGCTGTGGGGTTGAGGCGCGGTCTCCGCCGCGACTCCGACGCCTTGCGGCTGGGGCGCGGCCTCGACGGCGGCGCCGGACACTGCCCCGCGGGCCCCTTCCAACGTAGGCGCCACGCGGCCGATGCCGGCATAATCCCTGAGCGACTGCACGCCCTTGGCCAGCATGCCGGATCCGACGAACACGCCGATGGCCAGGGCCGCGCCTTTCATGATCTTGTCGTTGCGGGCCCGCTTTGCCTTCATGGCCTCGAAGCTGCGGTCGGCGTCGAGCATTTGTTCGTTCAGCTTGTTCATGACCAGGTCGGCGCGGGATCTCTCGGCCGCGCCCTCGGCTATCTCGCCTTTCCTGCCGCCGAGCAGTTCGCCGAACTTCGCCTGCAGCTGTTTGTAGGCCTCGTTGCCGGCCAGGGCCTTGCCGCCGGTCATGGCCTGGGCCTCGATCTTCTCCAGGCGTTCGGTCACGTCGCGGGGCGACATCTTGGACAGCTCATCGGGCGTGAACTTCTCCGCCTTGCGGTCGGCGCGCATCCTCATCAGGTCGTAGGAACCGACGGATGAGCCGATGCCGGCCAAGACCCGCCGGCCGAAGATGGCGGCGACGCCGACGGCCGGAGTGGCGCCGAAAGCGAAGCCGGCGCCGGCCAGCCCGAGGCTGATCGCCGTGCGCACGGACAGGGCCCGGGCGGCGATGCGGCCCAGGCGGCTGGTCGGCTTCCAGCCGAGCTTGGTCAAATTCAGTTCGCCGAGTTTTTTATAAGCCTCGTAGATCTTGGTGCCCAGGCCTTTTTCCTTTTCCAGCGCGGCCCGGCGGACCTCGACCAGTTTTTCCCGCTCGTTCAGGTATTTGTCGACGTTCTCGCCGACCACTTCGCCGCGAAGTTCCTGGTACTTTTCCTGGGCCTTCGCCAATTCAGCCTGCAGCAGCGTGCGCTCGGTGCGTCCCGACGAGGTCAGCAGCCGGGCAGCGCCCAGTCCTTCGAACTTCTTGAGCTGGGCTTCCAGGTCGGCCCATTTGGCGCCGGCCTCGTCCAGGGCGGCCTGCTTGCGGGTCATGATCTCGGCCTGCTCCTTGGCCGCTTTCTCTTGAGCCTCTTTTTCTTTGGCCTGCTGGGCCTCCTTCGCGGCCTCGGCCGCCTTGTCGATCTTGTTGCCCTTGGCGTCGAAATATTCGACGCCTGGCAGGACCGTCTCGTCAACGATCACCTTGGGTTCGGCCGGTTTCTCCGGCGCCGCCGGCTTGATCTCCGACACGCCGCTGACCACCTTCACCTCGGGCCCGGACTGCACCCCCGTCTTCTTGCCGCTTTCAGCGCCCCACTCCTGGGCAGCGAGTCCCTCCGCCGAAGCTTTGGCGGCGGCTTCCATGTCTTCCTTGGCCATGGCGGCATCCACCCGTTCGGCCATGGCTTTGATGCGCTCGGCGCGTTTCGCTTCCAGCGCCTGCCTCTCGGCGGCGGCCGTCTGCTGCGCCTCGGCGGCGATGGCCTTGTTCTCCGCCGACTCCTTCGGCGTCAAGGCCGCGCCCTGCGCGGCGGCCTTGGCCTCGATCTGGGCCGCGCCTTCCTGGATCTGGCCTGCGGCCTCCCGTGATTCGGGGAGGGCGCGATCAAAAAGTTCGTCCAGTGTTTCCGGTTTCCGGGCTTCGCGCGCCTCGGCCCGCTCGCCCTTTCCCTGTTCCGCTGCCGCCTCTTGCGGCTTGTTCTCAGGATTTCCCATAGGTGCTGGCAGGTGATTTATCGTTGGTCCCCCCTTTGATCGATGAAAGTATCTGCTGGGTCTTTTCCCGGTCGATGCGTTCCAGGACCGAGGTGAGCAGCCGTTTCTGCCGCTCTCGCAGCGCGTTGAACCTGGCCATGTATTCCTCGTGTATCCTGGCCACCTCTTCCAGCAATGCGCGCTCGCTGTCGTCAGCGCCCGCCGGCATTTTGCCCGCCCCGTCTGACATACGATCTCACTCGGCGGACGGCGACCCGACGCCGGCGCTGAGAATGATCTCTTTCTGGACCTTCTCGGTCTCTTCGGCGATGACGGCGCCGATGTCCGGCACCTTCGAAGCCATGAAAGCCAGCAGTTCCTCGGGCTTGTCGGCCAGCTTCTCGGCCTCGGCGGCGTCCTGTTCGCTGAGCGCCTCCATCAGCCTGAGTATGACGCGCTTCTCCACCAGCTGGGCCATCCGGTCCAGGAGCTCGGCCCGCTTTTCTTCGGGTAGGTCTCCCAAACCGAGCTTCGCGATAATGTTTTCATTCGGATCGAACGATGCGTTGGCCATAGATATGCCGGTTAAATATGTAAAAATATTAGCATTTTTGGCGCATTTTGTCGAGTTTATTTTTGAGGCGGAAATAAGGTTGACCGGAGACACTGCCGGACTCCCGAATACAATGACTCCGCACATCATTGAGGTGTGGAGTCATTGATGTTGGGTCGGCCGGGGCTCTGGCTCCCCCGCCTCGTTCGCGACTGCGGTCGCAAACTTCGGCTCCTC
>JBAIXY010000052.1:0-10180 GCA_037916205.1 Vicinamibacterales bacterium
CTGCTGGTGTCGCTGCTGACGCTGGCCGCCGGTTTCGGAGTCTTCGCCGTGGTCCAGCCGGCCCTGGCCTGGTCGATCTCCGGCTTCCTGGCCAGCGTGGTCGCCTTCATCTGCGAAATGCTGGTCAAGTTCCTCGGCCAGCTGCTGCTGCTGACGGTCAACGTGCTGATCGACGTCGCCCAGTACAACAAGTTCGTCACCGAGCCGGCCGTCGGCAACGGCTGGGTGATCGTCCGCGACGTGGTCAACATGTTCTTCATCCTGGTGCTCCTGATCATGGCCTTCGCCACCATCCTGGGCGTCGAGAGCTACAGCATCAAAGGCGGCAACCTGACGCGGCTGCTGCTCATGGCCGTCATCATCAACTTCTCGCGGACGCTCTGCGGCCTGATGATCGACCTCGGACAGATCATCATGCTGACCTTTGTCAGCGGCTTCAAGGAGGCCGCAGGCGGCAACTTCGTCGAGGCACTGGGCATAAACGAGATGCTGCAGCAGAACGAGGCCTCGGCCGGCGGCCTGAGTGACGGCCAGATCGTCGTCTCCTGGCTGTTGGCCCTGTTCATGACCGCCATCTCGCTGTTCATCGTGGTCATGATGACCGTGGCCCTGATCATCCGCATCGTCTTCCTCTGGCTGCTAGTGGTGCTCTCGCCGATCGCTTTCTTCATGAAGGCGGTCCCCGGCGGATCGGCCACCAAGTTCTACGCCCAGTGGTGGCAGAAGTTCACCAGCAACGTCGTCGTCGGCCCGATGTACGCCTTCTTCCTCTGGCTGTCGTTGGTCAGCGTCCAGCAGGGCAATCTGGCCACTTCTTTCGATGTGAGCGCCACCGGCGAGTCGATGGGCGCCGAGGCGGCCACGCCCGCCTTCAGTCTGCCTTCGATCCAGCGTTTCCTGATCTCCTGCTGTCTGCTGGTCGGAGGCTATATGATGGCACAGGAGGTCGGCGGACAGACCACCGGCATGGCCAGCAGCTTCAGACGCGCGGCCACCGGCGCCGCCAAGGCCGCCGGGCGCATGGGCGTTCGGGCCACCGTGGCCGCGGGACGCGGCGTCGCCGGCGCTACCGGCATCACTGCCGCCTATGATCGGGCCAAGGAGGGCGCGCTGTCGGCCGCCACCAGGATCCCGCTGGTACGCGGCGCGGCCGCCAAAGCGCTCGGCAAGCAGCGCGCTTCCATGCAGGCCCGCTCCAAGGACGCGGCCGGGTTGATGGCCGGCCTCAACGCCGGCGAGCGCGCCCAGTTCGAAAAGAGTTGGGCCATCAGTCCCGAGGCCAAGGCCCGCAAGAAGGAGGCGCTCCGGGCCGGCGTCAAGGAGATGGCCCTCAAGGGGCCGGACAGGGCCAAGGGCGAGACCGAAGATCAATATCGCGAGAGGTATTTCGAAAAGCGGCGGGCGTTGTCGGAAGCCGGTTCCAAGCAGAACGACCTGACGGTCGCCTCCGACCTGCGGGACATCGAGAAAGACCACCCCGGACTCATCCTTGATAAGAACGAGAAAGATCCGAAAGTGCGGGAAGACCAGGCCAACGCCCTGCGCAATGTTGCGCGTCGGCGCACGGCCAGGCAGATCGGCGAAATGCAGGGCTCCGACCTGACCGAGCAATTCTTGATGCAGGTCGACCCGGCTAAGCTGGCCCAGGCGGCGAAAGAGGGCAATACCGAGGTGCAGTCCAAGATCAGGCAATTCGCCGGCATGACAGGGGGCGGAGATATCGATGTAGCCAAGCTGGCGCAGGTCCAGGCCTCAGAGCAAAAGAAGCGGTTAGGGTCGTTGCCTAAGGAAGAACGGGATAAGGTGGCCGAGAGCATGAGCAAAGACGATATTGCCGCCTTGGGCGTTGCCGGTATAGGGAACGCGGCCGTGTTCGATTCGCTTATGGCCGCGAACAAGGGGGGAGATATCGCTGATGCCATTAAGCCCGAAGAATTGAGCAAGCTGCCGACGGAGATCGGCCTGAAGGTCAAGGAGGCGATGCTGCAGTCCAAGAGCCGGACCGGCGAGACGGACCTTAAGCTCCTCCAGGCGGGCGCCTCGGTCAAAGAGGTGTATAAGTCCTATGATGAGCGGACCGGTTACATGGATAAAGACGAGGATAGACAGCGGTTCAGCTCCATGATCGGCAAAGATCCGACAAAGAATACGCCGGAGTTGATCATCAAGCAGTTGCCTCCGGAAGCGATGCTGACCAATGGCGGCGCCAACCACATGACCATCGAGCTGCTGTCCCGGATGGATGCCGGCAATATGGCCTCATTGGCACAGAAAGACAGCGGAGGAGCGCACACTTTCGCGGCGATGGGCGCGGCCAAGGCGCTCGGCGGCATGGATGACGACGGCGCCAAGAAGGCGGTCGAGAATTACGAGAGGACACTGCCGATGTCGATGTCCAAGACCGATAGGACGAATGCCGTCGGAGACTTCGAAAAGAAACTCAATTCGGCCAGGAACAACGCCGCCAAGATCGTGACAGCGTCTCAGGAGGTCAATTCGCCGCTGCGTGCTGAAATGGACAATTGGACGGTTCCCGGCAAGAAGCAGAAGAAGTGGGAGGAAAAGACGCCGGGTACGGAAGCTTACGAGGCGAAGGAAGCCCGAAAGATGGAAGCGGTGATCAGAAAGGGCGAGGCCAACATAAAAGCCGAAGCCGAAAAGGAGGCGCGGTTGGAGGAACAGGCAACGAAAGAGTATGAGGCAACGGAAAAGGAGGCTGCTGCCAAGGAGGCCAGACGGCAGGAGAGGATCGCCCGGACATTGGCCAGGCGTACTAAAAAAGAAGGGTAACCCTGGTGGCTATGGCAACTGAACCCACGACCCAGACCATGAAGCCGCCGGAGCCGTCCGCGGCGCCGCCGGCCGGCGGCAAGGATTTCGTGCCGGCCAAGCCCGGACCCGCGCGCGGTCCGGCCGACGGCTATACGGTGACCGAAATGATGGCCACGCTGCCCGAGACCATCCGGCAGTACCTTTTCTCTTCCGATTTCTCAGACAAGCTGCTCGCCCTCGCTAAGGAGTTCAATCTCACGAAGGAGGACCAGGATGTCGTGCTATACAACGTCCTCGAGGTCTTTTTCGAGGACGTAGCTCTGTCCGATCTCCCCGATGAGCTCTGGACCGAGTTGGGGTGGAAGCCGGAGGATGAGGGCCGGGCCCGCGATCTGGTCATTCAGCTTCTCGGCCGCGTCTTTTTGCCCGCGCAAGCCTTCGTCGGCGACGTGGTCGCGGTGCTGGCCGAGTTCGACGTTGACGCCAAGAACTTCCCCCAGACGCAGATCGAACTCCGCCAGGTCTCCTATACGGACGCGGCCAAGTCCGCCGCCGCGTCTTTCTCCGGCCTGGCCGCGGGCGATCCGCAGCGCCTTACGCGCCTCGAGCACATCATCGAATCGCGGCTGCGTGAAGCCCGAAACGACACCGAGACCTCCGAACAGCTGCAGCGTTCGTCCAAGCTGGGCGGGCTGGAACTGAGCAGCGAAGACGCGGCCAAGATCATCGGTGTCATCGCCGAAGAGATGCGCCTGACCAAATTCGTAGAAGCCTATGAGGTCAAGTCGCCCGCTGCCGGCGAAGCTCAGCGTTTCACGCCGGAAGATGTCCGCCGTATCTATGCCGGCAGCGAGGAGGAACGGAAACAGCTGGCTGACCTGCGCGCCAAGCTGGCCAAGGACGGAGAAACGCCGGAAAAAGCGCTCGATGCCCTGCGCGTCTCGCTTCAGCCGCTGGACAAGCCGCTTCCGGAACCTCTCGAGGTGGTCGCCGGGTTGTTATTCTGGGCTGAAAAATGCGAATTCGTCGATGATATCGGCTCCGAGGACCGTCTGGGCGGACTGATCGTCGATTATCTTGAAGAAAAGGGCCGCGCGAGCGAGGTAGAGGATTTTCGGAACCGCCCGACCGCGCCCAAATACGTCAATATCCTGCTGCAATCGCTGCTGCGAGGCAACGCATCCCTGAACGAGGCTGATTCGGCGCGCTTCGGGCTTCGCGTCGCCAACATCCTGAAGCGGCGCGGCCTGTCAGAGTACACTGGGTTGGCGGCTTTCGATGCGGCCAGCGGATCGTTCGAATGGCAGATACCGGAACAGGCCTGAGCGGTAAGACATTTTATGCCGGAAGACACATCGGCCAACCTGCCTGACAGCTTGTTCGACGAAGATATCCCCATTATCGACGAAAAGGGGAATGCCAAGGTGCTTACCGCGAGCGGCCTGATTGACCGACCTCAGGCGGCTGGAACCATCGTCTTGACTCCGCCACCGGCGAATCTGCCGACGGCGCCTGTCGCGCCTGCGGCCGCGGCTCCGGAACCTGCCGCGCCGGAAGCGCCGGCGCCGGCCGCCGCACCGCCGCCCCCTGAACCGCCCAAAGAGACCTTCGTGACCGTTCAGCCGGCGGACACCGCGGAGATCGCGGCCGCGGCCGAGACCGTCGAGAAGAAAGTGGACACCCAGAAGGTCAAGACCGTCGACGAGATGCTCGACGGCATGGTCGACGAGGCGGTCGCGATATCCGGCGTCAAGCTGGCGGATGAGGACATGGCCCGGCGCTACAAGACCATGGTCAAGCTTTATTTCCGCGACCTGCGTGATGAACTGGAGACGAAATCAAAATTGACCATGGTTGTCGCGAGCGGCGGCATGGGTCTTGATGACAATGAGGCTGAGCGCGTGCTGTCGATGCTCCGCCCGAAGCTCGAGGATTTTCATGCCCTGATGAGCGGCAAGATCGCCGCGGGCAAGGAACGCTACGTCTCCGAACTGGCTGAAAAACAGCTGACCGAGACCGAGCGCACCGAACAAGCCGAGGCTGACAAGCGCGATTCCATGTTCGGCGAACTGATCGAGCGCGCGGGCGGCAAGGCGCAGCCGCAGGCCGCGCCAGGAGTCGCCGTCCCGCCGGCGCCGATCGAGCCGATCCGTCCGGCCGAACCGAAATTCATACCGGTCATGGCCGCGCCCAAACCGGCGCCCGTGCCGCCGGTCGAGCTGCCGAAGCCGTTCACTCCGCCCGTACCGCCGCCGGCCCCGGCCAAGCCGCCGGTCGCGTCGGCCGCGCCCAAACCGGCGCCCGTGCCGCCGGCATTTCCGAAAGAAACCAAGACCGTCGTGGCCGACGTCAAGGTCGTTCCCAAACTCACCGGGCCGATCGACGAGCTCAGGTCCATCACGGTCAAGGATTTCCGGCGGTTGTCCAAAGATCCCCACGAGGCGACGCTTAAGATCAAGGATAAGATCGACCTGCTCGAAGACCAGTCGTTCGAGGCCCGGGCCGGAGGCATCAAGGCCTGGCAGGAGAGCGAGGCGAACCGCGTCTATCTCGACCTTCTGCGGAAGAGCCTTGAGGGCAAGCCTATCCTGGACATTATCGCCGATCGCGAATCCAAGGGCGAAACTACTCTAAACAAAGCGGAGTTCGACGCCATCATGGAGCTTAATCGCAAGCTCAGGTTCGGTTGATCGTTCTTTAGGTTCATCTTCGCTTTGTTGAGCCGAAAATATCGGCTTACGCCGGTCGACGCCCTGTGTTATAATAGGTACGGCTATGAAGTACGTGGTGCCTCAATTCATTGACGTTGAGGATAAGATCATCGGGCCGATCACCACCCGGCAGTTCATCATACTTCTGGTCACCGCCTTGTTCATGTTCGTTTGCTACAAGGCGTTCGATTTCACCCTGTTCCTGGTGACCGCCATACTGGTCTTTGCCATGGGCGGCACCCTCGCTTTTTTCAGGGTCAATGGGCAGCCGTTCCATTTTTTCCTCCTGAACCTGATCCAGACGTTCCGCCGGCCCGCCCTGCGCGTCTGGGACAAGGCCTACACCGACCAGGAGCTGCGCGACATACTGCGCGCCCCGCCCCCGCCGCCGCCCAAAGCCCGCGTGATCAAGGAGGCCCTCGCGGTGAACAAGCTGAGCGAACTGTCATTGGTGGTCAACACGGGCGGTGTCTATAATCCGGAAGAGGAGTAGCAGTTATGGCAACCCAGCAGACGATGCAGTCGAGCAAACTCGCGGGCCCCAAGCCCGGTCCGGCGACCCAGCGCTATCTGGACATCGCCGAGGTCAAGGAAGACGTCGTCATCATGAGGGACGGCACGCTTCGGGCCGTGCTGCTGGTCGCCAGCATCAATTTCGCGCTCAAATCCGAGGACGAACAGAACGCCATCATCGCCCAGTACGTTTCGTTCCTGAACGCCCTCGAATATCCGCTGCAGATCGTCATCCAGTCGCGGCGGCTGAACATCGACGGCTATCTTGACCGCCTCCGGGAGGCCGAGAAGAACCAGCACAACGAGCTGCTGCGCATGCAGATCGCCGACTACCGCGCGTTCATCTCCGAGCTGGTCGAGCTCGGCCAGATCATGCAGAAGTTCTTCTTCGTGGTCGTGCCCTTCAACCCGGCGTCGGACAAACAGAAGGGGTTTTTCGACCGCTTGTCCGAGTCCTTCGTGCCGGCCATCTCCGTCCGGCTGGCCGAGAAGCGCTTCCAGGAGCGCAAGAGCGATCTGATGACCAGGGTCGAGCACATGAAAGGCGCCCTGAACAGCATGGGCCTCAAGGCGGTCCAGCTGGACACCCAGGGCCTGATCGAGCTTTATTATCGCGTCTACAATCCCGAGACCTACGACACGCAGAGGATGACCGATACGGACAAGCTGCGCGTGTCCGATAACGCCTCCACCGTCTGATCCGGTATGGCATTCCAACCCCAACAATTCGGACCGGCCCCGACCATCCCCTCCGCGCCCGCCAAGCTGAGCCAGGCTGAACTGAAGAAGCGCGCCGAGACCGAGAAGATCGCCGCGGAAAAGCTCGTCCTTGAGGAGGAGCGCATCTACCGCAAGGGCGTAGTTTCGATCCGCGACCTGATCGCGCCGGCCGGCATGAAGGTCGATCCGACCTTCCTGGTGCTCGGCGAGACCTTCGTCCGCACCATGTTCGTCGTCAATTACCCCCGCTACATCTCGCTGGGCTGGTTCGCGCCGATCATCAACATGAACACCACGCTCGACGTGGCCATGTTCTTCTATCCGGTGCCGGCGGCGGTCATCCTCAAGCAGCTCAAAAAGAAGGTCGGCACGCTGGAGGCCCAGATCCTGGCCGACAACGAAAAAGGCGCGCCCCGCGACCCGATCCGGGAGACGGCCCTGCGGGACATCGAGGACCTGCGCGACAACCTGTCCCAGGGCACGGAGCACTTCTTCCAATTCGCCCTGTACGTCACCATCTACGCCAAGAGCAAGACCGACCTGGACAAGCTGACCGAGGACATCGAGAACCTTTTCGGCGGCAAGCTGATCTACACCAAACGGGTCTTTTATCAGGCCGAACAAGGCTTCAATTCGACGATCCCGGTCGGCAACGACGAGCTGATGATCACCTTTAACATGAACTCGTCGCCGGTGGCCTCTTCCTTTCCGTTCATTTCGGCCGACCTGACCTCCGATAACGGCATCCTTTTCGGCATCAACCGGCACAATAACAGCCTGATCCTGTTCGACCGGTTCTCGATGCAGAACGCGAATTACATAGTCTTCGCCACTTCCGGCGCCGGCAAGAGCTATTGCGTCAAGCTGGAGGTGCTCAGGTCGCTGATGCTCGGCACCGAGGTCATCGTCATCGACCCGGAAATGGAGTACAAGCACCTCTCCGAGGCCGTCGGAGGCACCTACATCAACATCTCGCTGGCCTCCGACGCCAAGATCAATCCGTTCGACCTGCCGCGGGCCATCGGCGAGGAGGTCTCGACCGAGGACATCATCCGGAGCGCCGTCATCACCGTGAAGGGCCTGCTGCGCATCATGCTCGGCAACATCACGCCCCAGGAGGACTCGATCCTCGACCGGGCGCTGATCGAGACTTACGCCAAGAAGGACATCACGCCCGACGCCGACCTGACCAAGGTCGAGGCCCCGATCATGCAGGATTTCCAGGAGGTGCTCGAGGGCATGGAGGGCACCAAGGACCTGGTCATCAGGATCAAGAAGTACACCGAGGGCACGTTCGCCGGGCTGCTGAACTCGCCGACGACCGTCACCATGAAGAACATCCTGGTGATCTTCTCGGTGCGCGATCTGGAGGACGAGCTCCGGCCGCTGGCCGTCTACACCATCGTCAACTACATCTGGAACGTGGTCCGTTCGGAGCGGAAGAAGCGCATCCTGGTCATCGATGAGGCCTGGTGGTTGATGCAGCACGAGGACAGCGCCAAGTTCATCTTCGCCCTGGTCAAGCGCTGCCGCAAGTACTTCCTCGGGGTGACCACCATCACCCAGGACGTCAACGACTTCCTGCGCTCGCCGTACGGCCAGGCCATCGTCACCAACTCGGCGATGCAGATGCTCCTGAAGCAGTCCCCGGCCGCCGTGGACAACGTCCAGAAGACCTTCCTGCTGACCGAGGGCGAGAAGTATCTGCTGCTCGAAGGCGGCGTCGGCGAAGGCATCTTCTTCGCCGGCAACAAGCACGCGGCCATCAAGATCGTCGCCTCCTATGCCGAGGACCAGGTCGTGACCACCAATCCGCAGCAGCTGCTGGAGATCGAGAAGGCCAAGAAAGAGTACGAGGCGGCTCTGGAGGAGGCCAAGAACGCCAGTAAATAAACAGCCATGTCGCGTCGCAACAAGATCCTGATCGTCGTCGCGGTCATTTTCCTGGCCCTGCTGCTATTGCTGCTCTGGCTGTCCATGCAGCAGCAGCCGGCCGCGCCCATTCCGGTCGTCAACGAAACGCCCTCGATCAGCAAGCCGCTGGGCGGCTCGCTTAATGCTTCCGTGTCCGGTTCGACCAACGCCGCAGTGAACAAGCCGGCCACCGGCACGACCCCCGCCGCGCCCCAGCCCAAGCCCGACGAACAGGCCGAACTCCGCCGTCTGGCCATGGCCTTCGCCGAGCGTTTCGGCAGCTTCTCGAACAGCAGCGATTTCGAGAACATCACCGATCTGGAGGTCTTCATGAGCGACGCGATGGTCGCCTGGGCCGAAAAGTTCGTTGCCGACGCCCGCGCCGGCCGGGTAGTTTCCCCGGTATATTTCGGCACCACGACCCGGTCCATCAGCGCCGAGGTCGTCGCTTTCAACTCCAGCGCCGGGACCGCCGAGATCAAGGTAACGACTCAGCGTCAGGAGTTGACAGGAACATCGTCCGGCGGCAATGTCTACTACCAGGTTTTGGACCTCAAGTTCCTGAAGAAAGCCGCGGTGTGGAAGGTCGATTCGGCCAACTGGTTGCCAAAGAGCTGAGCGCCCGCGCTGCGGCGGCGGGCCGCGCGCTGTTCCCGCACTTCTGCGTCGCCTGCGGACGGGAAGGCCGCGTGCTCTGCGCCGGCTGCGAAGAAGAAACAAGCGCCCGGATCACGGGCGTTTTTCGTTGTCCGCGCTGCGGCCGGCCGTCGGCGCTCGGAGCGGCCTGCTTCCGCTGCCGGGCGGCGGGGCTGGATGCGGCCATCGCCGCCGCTCCCTACGGACACCCGGTCCTGCGGCAGTTGCTGCGCTGCTACAAATATGACGGCGTGGCCGAGGCCGGCGAGATCGCCGCCCGCCTGCTGGCCGGCTTCCTCGGCCGGCGCCGGCCGCTGTTCGACGCCTGGTCCCGCGGCATGACCGCGCTGGCCGTGCCCATGCATTTCTTCCGCGAGGCGCGCCGCGGATTCAACCAGGCCGAAACGCTGGCCAGAACGGCGGCCGCCGGCCTGGGACTGGAACTTCTGTCCGGGGTGCTTTGCCGCCGCCTGACCTGGACGGCGCAGGCGCGCCTGCCCTCCGGCTCGCGGCAGCGGCGCGACAATGTCCGGGGCGGGATCCGTTTGGCTGTTGGCGCGCGGGTGCCGGCAAACATTTTATTAGTGGACGACGTTCTGACCACCGGCGCGACCTTGTCCGAATGCGCCCGGGTGTTAAGGCGGGCCGGAGCGGCCAGAGTAGCCGCCCTGACCCTCATGCGCGGCTGATGGCAGGCTTCACAAACGGCCGGTGCTCGTGTAGGATAGCTATGCCATATTTATCGATGATTGGAGGGTTGCGGCGAATGGTAAGCCAACAGTTTGCTAAACTGTGACCTCGCAAGGGGTCTTGTGGGTTCGATCCCCACACCCTCCGCCATCAGAAGATCCCCGGCCTTTTGGGCCGGGGATCTTCTGTTATGCCTGAGAGGGTGGGGATCGAAGGGTACAGTC
>JBAIXY010000053.1:0-15992 GCA_037916205.1 Vicinamibacterales bacterium
GCCGGAGGCTGTCGCGCTTAGCCGCGGTGACCGACTCCTCGGGACTGCCGTATTCCGGGCCCGACCGCGTCTTCACCTCCACAAAAACGATCTCGCCGCCTTCACGGACGACGAGATCGATCTCTCCCTCATGATAATTGTTCCTCGGGCGCCAGCGCCGGGCCAGCAGTTCGCAGCCGGAGCGCTCCAGGTACCAGGCGGCGACGTCCTCGCCGCGCCGGCCGAGCTCGTCCCGGCCGGACGGATCACTTGTGCTTGCCGTTCGGAAGATACTTTTCCAGGCGGCGGCGCTCGGCCGCGTCGGTCCGAAGCACCGGATAATCGCGGACGGCGTAGGCCACCGAGGCCGACAGCCGGGCGACGAAATAGACCAGGACGATCAGGAACCAGAAACGCATGCCGAGAAGCGGCAGCTGTTCGTAGGCCAGGAACAGGACCAGGAGGCCCAGCAGCCCGCTGCCGAGCAGGGTCGAGGCGAACCGCCGGAATACGCCGGCTTTCAGCTTGTCGACGCCCTTCAACCCGCGGGCCACGAGCCAGAGGATCAGGGCCATCACCAGGAACCAGGCGAAGAATGCGAAAATGCCGCCAACCAAAGAGGGTCCGAGCGGCACAGGGCGCGGATTGATCCAGTAACGGTAGTCGATAAGCGGGGCGAAGCCGCGCAGGAATTCCATATTTTTGTCCATCCGTGTCCGACGAATTGGAATGCTAGAAGATATCCGGACAAAAGGCAAGGCCCCGGAAGTTGGTAAACTGTGAATTCGCGGGGCGCCCGAATGAGGATCGCCGGCCCCGCCGCCCGCCAACTAAAAAGACCGGCCCTGCGCCGGTCTCCGGGTCCTAGGGTTTCTTGAACAGCAGTCCGAAATGATACTTGCCGGGTTCGAAGGGCTTCTCCAGCACCAGGCCGGCGCCCTCGGCCAGTTTCTGCGCCTGCTCGGCCGAGACGCGCGAGCCGGGTTCGGGACCGAAACTGACGCCGGTCGGCTTCCAGTCGATGACCACCATCCGGCCGCCGCTCTTGACCATGCGGGCGCACTCCTTGACCAGCGCCTCGCGCTGCTTGGAAAGGAAAAGGTTGTTGATCAGCAGGCCGACATCGAGCGCTCCGTCCGGCAGGTTGATGCCGTTCGGCCGCTCCAGGTCGCCCCAAAGCGTCTCGACGTTGGAGGCGCTTTCCAGTTTGATCCGGCTCTCGACCCCGTTGAGCACCGACTTGAGGATGTCGATGGCGTAGACCTTGCCGTCGGGGCCGACCAGCTGGGCCGCGGGGAAGACGTAATGGCCCAGCGTGCCGCAGCCGAAATCGGCGACCTTCATGCCGGCACGGACGCCGGCCTCTTCAAGGACCTTGAACGGGTCGATGAGTTCTTTGCCGGTGGGAATGTAGACCATAATGTCAGGTGGTCGGGGGCAGGAACAGCCGGCCGACGGTGCCGAGCAGGAACCCGCCCAGCATATTGGTGGCCGCCATGATCCCGACCAGGATGATGACGATGCCGATCAATTTGTAGAAAAGCCTGGTGCCGCCGGAGGTGCCCAGCTTATCCTCGGCCCACTGGATGGTGCCGAAGTTCTCCAGGAACCACTCGGACTTGATGACCACGAGCGTTCCGAAGCCCATGGCCAAGATGCCTCCTACGATCCTTAATACTGCTCCCATAGTTTATCAGAAAAGGTGGTGGACGATGTAGGAGTCGAACCTACGACCTCCTCGGTGTAAACGAGGCGCTCTAACCAGCTGAGCTAATCGTCCTCGCATTTTTGCGGCCGACGAGCGCGCCGCACTCCTTGCCGTCCGCTAATATTATATCGTCAAACGCGGGAGCGGGCAATCTGAGGCAAAATACGGGCTTTCCCGGGCAGACCCCGGGTTAAAAAACCACCCCGCACCTTTCAGACCCTGAAAAGTATGGGGTGGTGCGGACGGGGAGATTTGAACTCCCATAGGATTGCTCCCGCCAGCCCCTCAAGCTGGTGCGTCTGCCAATTCCGCCACGTCCGCTCGCGCGCTTCCGCCTCGCGCTGCCGTTCGGGCTCGTTCGGTGCGAACTCGCCCTCACTGTCGCGCAAGGCTCGCTTGCCTTCACATCGCCTTCGGCGATGTGACTGATCGTCATTTTGAATTTGCCGGCCGCTTTCAACGGCGTGAATAACAGATTATCAGACCGGCGGTTTTAGGCAAGGGCGGGCCTCACGGCCGGTCGGCGAACAGCCGCTCGCGGCCCGTGATGACCTTGAGCCGGCCGGGAGCGATCTCGATCACGAACGATTTGCTCTCCAGCTTCATGCTGTCCACGAACACGGTGACCGGTTTTGCGCCGCTGACCGTGACCTTGCGGAGAGGGAAGACGCTCGACCCGCCGGCGGCGGCCCCGAAAGCTCCGGACAGCTTGCCGGTCCTGGGCAGGACGAGCACGTCGAGCAGCCCGTCCTGCGGGTCGCCGACGCGGCGCCCGCCCATTTCGAACGAAGTGTCGGACGCGCGGACGTTGCTGACGACGATCTCGCAGCCGGTCACCGGCGACGAGATGCGGAAGCTGCCCTGGCCTTCGACCACGTAATCGCCTGCGGGCACGCGCACCTGGGACAGGAAATACTGGCCATTGATCCGGCCGAGGTCGATCTTCTGCGTCAGGCGCTGGGAGAGGATGTCGCAGGCGTCGGCTCCCGGCGGGATGCCCAGCGACTCGGCGACCGCGGACGGCTCGCCGACCGGGATGATACCCAGGATCACGTCGGCGTCGCCCAGACCGCCGACCACCTTGGCCACGGTCTCGTCGTTGCCGACGGCGACGATGGTCTTGACGCCGCGCCGGGTCTCGTCGCGCACGAGCCCGCGGGCGTTGGTGAACGGCGTCAGCCGGCCGATCTTGCCGCTGATCCCGAGGTCGGTAAGACGGGTCTCGATCGCGGCCAAGACCCGGTCATACTTCCGGTCGGAAACGAAACTGTCGTAGATGTAGTAATACATGTACGGCTCGCGTCGCGCGGACGCGGCGCCCCGCACCCTTGTTAAAAGGTGCGGGGCCGCTCGCCTCAACGAGGCTTCGCGTCATCGCCATCGATGGGCGAAAGTTTTTTCTGGATCGCGCGCGGCCGGCCTCATGACGGCCGCGCGGACGGCTATCGGCCGAAGAAACCGACGGTCTCCTTTTCCTTGTTCTCGACCTCGATCTTTTCGGGAGCTTTGGCTGCCGCGGGCTTGGACTTCTCCTGGGACTGCGCCGACTGCTTGGCGCGGGGCTCGGCGGCCTCCGGGCCCATGGAGATCTTGCCGTTGACGGAAGCGCCGCCGGCGACGATCAGCACCTTGGTCCGAATGTCGCCGTAGATCCTGGCCGTGGGCTCGAGCTCGAGCCGCTCGGAAACGTTGATGTTGCCGCGGACCTCGCCGGCCACGTTGGCGTTGGCGGCGCTGACGTCGGCGGAGATGCGGGCCTTCTGGCCCACGCGCAGGTCCTTCTCGGTCTTCAGCGTGCCCTCGACCGCGCCCTCGATCAGGACGTTGCCCTGGCTGACGAATTCGCCCTCGACTTTTACCGACGCCGAAATGATCGTTTCGGCCTCACCGGCCGTATCCCGTATAGGCATAGTGTCGTTCTTCTGAAACATATTAAGGTCGGGCGGCCTGCCGCCGCCGGATCCGGCGCGGCCCGGCCGTCCGGATTCGAAGATTAATAAAGACACGGCAGATTATACCACCGTGTCTTCGAGTGTCAAAAAGGATTTTAAGCCTGCTGCAGCGGGATCCAGAAACCGAAGGTCGAGCCCTGCCCCTTGCCGGCGGAATCGACGAAAACGCTGCCGCCGTGGGCCTCGACGATGTTCTTGACGATGAACAGGCCCAGACCCGAGCCGTCCTTGTTGAGCTCGATGCCGCTGAGCCCCCGGGCGAAGCCCTTGAACAGCTTCTGCTGCTCCTCCTTGCTCAGCCCGACGCCGCTGTCCTTGACCGCCATCGAGATCCGGCCGTCCTCCGCCCGGACGACGACCTTGATCGCCCCCTGGTTCGAGTACTTGATGGCGTTGTCCAGCAGGTTCATCAGCACGTGATAGAGCTTGCCGCTGTCGCACAGCACCGGCGGCAGCATCTGCGGCACGTCGGCCTCGATCGCCAGCTTCTTGCGGTCGGCGAGCGGCGCGACCGCTTCGACGACGCGCTGCACCAGCTGCGGGAGCGAGGTCTCCGACCGGTACAGTTCGAGCTTGCCCAGCTCGATCTTGGTCACGTTGAGGAAGGTCTCGATCGTTTCCAGGAGCTGGCCGCAGACGCCCATGTTCAGCTGGACGATCTCCTGCTGCTTGTCGTTGAGCTGGCCGAACTGTCCCTTGTAGAGCATGTCCAGGTAGCTGCGCATGCCGCCGAGCGGCGCCCGGAACTGGTGCGAGGCCAGGGAGACGAACTGGGTCTTGGTCCGGTCGGCCTCGAGCAGGCGGCCGTTCATCGCGGTCACGTGGTCGGTCAGGGCCTGCAGCTCGCGCAGGTGGTGCGCCTCGCGCACCATGTTGCGGCTGGTCAGCGCGCCGTAGAAGACCAGGACGATCAGGATGGCCAGCCGCAGGGTGAAGTCCACGATCGACTGGGAGACGACGATGTCGGCGATGATGACGAAGAGGGTCAGCAGGATGAAGACCTCGACGCTGACCATGCGCAGGTCGACCAGCAGCTTGCTGCGGATGATCGAGATGGCGATGACGAACATGCCGGCCATCAGGGCGACGTTGCCGACCCAGAAGGCGTCGGCCGAAGAGGTCAGCTTGGCGCCGAAGAGGACGGCGAAGATGGAATCGAAAGCGATGATGGTGCCGACCAGGACCGAGGCCAGCTTGCTCTTGTCCAGGCCGGTGTTCTTCCGGCCGGCCAGGAGCATCAGCCCGAGCGCCGCGATGATGGTGATAGCGAAATGGACGGCGAAGACGGTCCGGCCGACGCCGAGGATCGGCACGCTGCTGGTGCTGCCCGGCAGGACCAGCAGCGACGAGCCGTAAGCTATCCAGAGGAAGGCCAGGTTGGGCAGGAAGATCAGGCCCTGGACGAGGAGACGCGGCAGCCTCTCGTGGAGCAGGCTGTAGGAGAAGAAGTAGTAGAGCACGGGCAGCAAGGTGCCGATGAAGAAGACCGTGCGGACCCAGAACAGCCCCTGCCGGTCGTCGTGCGAGACCCGCCAGAGCACGAAAGAGAACGACCAGAAGGACACGGCCACGAGCATCGCGCCCAGGGTGACGTTGCGGGCGTCGGTGCGCCGGTCGAAATAGACCCACATGCCCAACCCGAACGCGAGCATCGCGGTCAGGAGGATGTTGTGTGACATGAAGATCGCCAGGTAGTTGGACATATGCGGACGCCTAGTTACGCCGAGGCCGGCGCTGGTTGGTTACTTATTTCGCAGGCAGCCGAGGCCTTGACCGGCAGGCTGATGGCCAGGGTGGTGCCCTGGCCGGGCGCGGTCTGCTCGATCCAGATGTCGCCGCCCATGCTGCGCAGGAACTTGGCGCAGATGAACAGCCCGAGGCCCATGCTCATGCCCGACTGCCGCTCGGCGTTGTCCTGTTTCGGCCTGAAGAACTTTTCAAAGACGTGCGTCACGTCCTCCTCGTCCATGCCGCGCCCGGTATCCTTGACCCGGACGTGGATCTGGCCGGCCTCGGGCCGGTATTCGGCCTTCACCTCCACCGATCCGCGGGGCGTGTACTTGATGGCGTTGTCGACCAGGTTGACGATGACCTCGTGCAGCTTGTCCGGATCGACGAAAGCCTTGGGCAGGCTTTTCGCTGGCTCGTTGAAGATCAGCTGGAGCTTCTTGCCGCGCGCCTCCAGGGCCATCTCGCCGAGGACCTCGACGATAATGCCGACGACGTCGGTCTCGCGGCAGTAGAACTCGATCTTGTCCCGTTCGATGCGGGTGACGTTGAGCAGGTTATTGATCAGGTGGATCAGCCGTTCGTTCATCTCGAACATCTGGTCGATCTTGTCGCGCAGGGCCCCGCCGAGCGTGCCGTAGGCGCCGTCCTTCATCAGCGACAGGTAGCCCTTGATCACGGAGACCGGGGTGCGCAGCTGGTGCGAGGCGATGGAGATGAACTCGCTCTTGGCGTCGGAGAGCTGCCGCAGGCTGCGATTGGACACCTCCAGCTTGTCCGCCAGCGCGTGGGTCCGTTCCCGGTCTCTGACCTCCTTTCGGACGGACCGGATCAGCGCGTAGCCGAAAGCGATGCCGATGACCAGGATGAAGCCGTCGATGACGCTGGCGATGGGCGATACCGCCAGGCTCAGGTTGACCACGAACAGCAGCGCCAGCGCCAGCATGAAGAATTCGGCCGCGATCAGCGTGGTATTAAGCATCTCGAACCTGACCACCGCGAAGCCGACCACGACGGCGAAAAAGACCGCGGCCAGGGGTCCAAGGTGCTGTGTGCTCGATTGCCGCGTGAACAGCGGGATGAAAATGTTGGTCGTGGCCCCGAAGGCGGCCGCGCCGCCCCAGGCGACCAGGAACATCAGCAGTTGGCTTTTCAGGCGGCCTTCGAACTTGCGGATCTTATTAAGGAGAACGACGACGCTGGCGACGGCGATGCCGACGTAGTAGGCGACGAAGGCGGGGAAGAGCGGACCGTAGGAGGTCGCGCGATCGATGCCCCGGACCACTTCGTTCTCGTCGACCAGGTCGGTGCAGAGGGTCACGACCACCAGGCCGGCGGTCAGAACGGTCAGTATCAAGTTCGATCTTTTGGATAAGACCCTTTCGTGTTCAGGAAAAGAGCGTGCGAAAAGGAAGGCGAAATAGGCGATCAGTTCGGCGAAAACGTAATTCACCCGGCCGACGACGACCAGCGAGACCGAATCGATCAGCAGATAAAAATAGTACAAAGACAGGATCCAGCTGGCGGTGACCACCATAAGCATGGCGAACAGCCTGACGATCGTATCTTTGGGGCGCCTGAAAAAGACCAGCGCACCGATCGCTAAGATCAAAAAGACGCTGACGAAGTAGATTGCCTGGTAGACCAGCGGCATGGGCGATGGCGTGGGTCGCGGCAGCTGAACGGCCGTTACTTCAGCGAAATAATCGGTTACTATCGATGCTTTACCGCTTAATTATAGCAAAAAAAAGCCCCCGTAAAAAGGGCTTTTTGTGAGAGGCGTGATCAGACGCGGCGGCTGCCGACCTCGCGCAACCATTCTCCGAGCCGCATGGTCTTCAGACGCTCCATCCCTTTGCGGGGGATGGCCCGTTTCGCCACTTTGACGTAGGGAACGAGCGACAGGGCGCAGCCGACCTCGCCTTCGCCGACCTCGATCTCATCGTAGAGGACGAAGATCTCGGTGCAGGTCTGCCGCTGGTTGGCCGCCACGGCCAGGATGCTGCCGGCGACCCGTTCGGCCCATTCCAGGCGCCTTCGGTCCTTGTCGGCGGCGGTGCCGAGGCCCGCAGCGCCGCCATCCTCCATGAAGATGCGCGCCGCCGACGAGCGGTCGGCGGTGATGCCTATGCCGAACGCGGTGCAGGCTATCCCCGGTCCCCGGCAGACGGCCGACCGGAAGGCGGCCGGACAAAGCGTGCCGGGCCTGAGCGGGAACATCCTGCGATCGGTCGTCCCGAGCAGGCAGCCCGCCGCTTCGGCAAGGAACCGGCCCTCGAAGACCGGCACCCGGCGATCGCCGTCAGACAGGTCGAAGAGAGGCTCGGACCGCAATGACTCGGAACGGGCCAGATCGTAACCCCAGATGAGACCGCCCGGACCGCAGAACGACGAGACCTCGATCAGGTTGATCTGGCCCATGTTCATCCTGGCGACCTCGGCGCGATCGAAGGCGACGATCTCGTCCAGCGTTCCGGATAACGGACCGCCGAACCTGGCCGGGACCTTGGCTGCGGCCGCATTGAGCAGGACCACGTAGCGGCTGGGATCGCTGGCTCCTTCGCAGTAGCCGTCGAACCGGCTCACGTATGCTCCGTTCGCGGTCTTCATAGTGTTCATGGATGCGACCCCTCCCGGCAACCGTCGGTGATCCGGTATCGGCCCGAGATCTTCAACCACGCCAGGCGCAGGGCGATCACGGCCTTGAGCAGAGGCCGCGGAAAACGCAGGCACCGGCTAAGCCAGGCGCAATCGCCGACCATCAGGACGTCGCCGTCCCGGTCTCCGAAATCGTGGACCGGCACCATGCTGAGGCCGAGCACGATCGGATAGAGCCGGCTGTGCTTGCTTGTCCAGTAGCAGACATATTCGGCGCCCATTTCCATCGAGGCCAGCCCCGGATCAAGCATCAGGCGGGCGACCGGATCCAGGCCCGAACGGAATTCGCGGCGGATGCCCAGCTCGCGATACTGCGCCACCACGGTGGCGGCGCCGAGAAGCCGGGACAGCTTGGCGCGGACCGAAGACAGAACGGCGGCGTCACGACAGGCTGGCGGAAGGTCCTTGACCTTCAGCACGTCGGCGGCCCGGTCGACGAAGACCAGGCTCACGCCGGCCAGCGCGCCTTGGGCGCGCCAGGTGGTGATCAAAGTGCGGCCGGCCTCCGACGCGACATCGGCGAGGATCTTTTCCCGGGCCGTTTCCGGCGTCCAATGCTCTCCCCACTCGCCAGCTCCTCTGGCGTTGAAAACGGCGACGTACCAGTCGACCAGTTCCGCCAGCCGTTCGTTATCGGCGGCGAACCGGTCGAACCCGCACGTCCGGAAGCCGTCACGTGCGTCATCGTTCGAGATCGTTTTGGACATGTCTGTTCCCCTTTTGAAAGAACAGGCCCCGCGGAAAAACAAAACCGCGAGGACTTGCGATAACGTAGTCCCCGCGGTCATGGATGTCAAATATATGGTATGCCCCGTCACATCTCATCGGGCGCCTTGATAGCCAGGAGTCCCAGGCCGTCGGCCAGAACGGCGCGGAGCGCCCGGACGGTCCGCAGCCGGGACCCGCGGTGGGCGGCGTCGGCCGCGAGCACGGGCACGTCGCGGTAAAAATCGTTGCTGGCCTGCGCCAGGTCGAAGAGGTACTGGGCCAGGACGGACGGCTTGTACGACGCGGCCGCTTCGGCGACGACCTCGGGGAACCGGGCGGCGACGGCCAGTGCCGCGAACTCGGCTTCGGCCGGCTCGACCGGACCCTTGGCCGGCTTATCGGGGGCCGGTTCGCCGGCCTTGGCCAGAATGGAGGACAGTCGGGCGTGGGCGTACTGGACGTACGGCCCGGTGAAGCCGTCGAAGGACAGGGCGGCGTCGATGTCGAAGACGATAGGCTTGTCCGGATCCTGCTTGAGCATGCCGAACTTCATCGCACTCTCGGCCACGGCCCAGGCGGTCTGGGCCAGGCGGTCCTCGCCCCACTCGGTCCGGCGCTTGCGTGTTTCCGCGGCCGCGCGCTCCTTCATCTCGTCGCGGAAATCCTCGTAAGCCACGATGTTGCCCTTGCGCGAGGACATGGCGCCCTCTTTCAGGGTGACGAACTCGTAGGCCAGATGCGTCGTCTTCAGCTTGTCGAAGCCCATCAGCTCCAGCGTCTTGAAGAACTGCTTGAAGTAAAGGGACTGCCGCGAATCCACGACGTGGATGCTGCGGCTGACGTCCTTGTATTCGCCGAATTTCAGCTGGGCCAGGGCCAGCTCCTTGGTGGCGTAGAGCGAACTGCCGTCGGACTTGAGGACCAGGAAGATGCCCAGGCCGTACTTTTCCAGGTCGACGATGATCGCGCCGCGCTCCCCTTCCTTGGCGATGCCGCGGGCCAGGAGTTCCCTGACCAGCTTCTTGCCCGGCTCCTCGACCTCGGACTCGAAGTACCAGCGGTCGAGCTCGATGCCGAGTTCGGCGAAGATCTCCCGGAACTCGTCGATGCTCCACTGCCGGGTGTCGAGCCAGAGGCCGTTCCATTCGGGATCGCGGGCCTCGAGCTTGCGCTGGACCTCAGCCACTTCCTCGCGGTAGCCGAGCGAGACGGCATCGAGCACCGGCGAAACGGCGTCGGGGTTCGGACCGACCGGACCGGCGACGGGCAGTTCCGGCTCTTCGATGCGCCTGGTGGCCTCGGCGTAGATCTGGCCGAGGTATTTGCCGCGGTTCGCCGGCACGGGGTCGTTGGCATGGAATTTCTTCAGCGCCCAGAGGCACTTGGCCACGTGCGCGCCGATATCGCCCATGTAGCTCACGGGCACGACGTTGAAGCCCGCGGCCCGGCAGAGGTTGACCACCGACTGGCCCAGGCAGACGTTCCTGAGATGACCGACGTGGAACTCCTTGTGGGTGTTGGGCTGGGCGTACTCGATCATGATCTTCTCGCCCTTGAGCGGCTGGCGGCCGAACGTTTCGTTCGCCTCCAGGATGTCGTCGCGCAGGGCGGCGGCGAAGGCGGCGCGGTCGAAGCGGAAGTTCAGGTAGGGGCCGGCGGCGGCGGCCGAGGCGATGAGTCCGGACGGCTCGTACTTGGCGGCCAGTTCCTTGGCCACTTCGGCCGGGGACTTCTTCACGACCTTGGCCGCGCCGAAACAACCGAAGGCCAGGTCGCCCAGCTTCGGGTTCGGCGGCGCCGCGAGGTCGGTCGCCTGCGGCGCGGCCTCTTCGGGCAGCAGCTCCGCGAGCGCCGCGACGAGGTCCTGTTTTGCTTTCTCGAGCGCGCTCATCTCATTTTCCGGAAACGTTGACGAAGAACCTCTTGCCTTTCTGGATCAGTATCTTTTTTCTGCCGATGTCGATCGTGGCGGCGGCATCGCTTACTGCCTCGCCATCGACTTTGACGCCGCCCTGGGTAACGAGGCGCCGCGCCTCGCTCTTCGACGACGCGAGTTTCGCCTCGACCAGCAGGTCGACGAGCGGACGCTTGCCGGCCTTGACCGTCACTTCGGCGATCTCGTCCGGCACTTCCTTGTTCTTGAACGTCTTCACGAACGCCGCTTCCGCCTCGTCGGCTTCGGCTTTCGGGTGGTACTGGACGATGATCTCTTTCGCCAGCCGGGCCTTGGCGTCCCGCGGGTTCATCTTTCCGGCGGCGCAGTCGGCCTTCATCGCGGCGATCTCGCTCTCGGGCACGTCGGTCGTCATGGTGAACCAGTCCCAGATCAGGGTGTCGGGTATGGACATGATCTTGCCGAACATCTGCTCCGCCGGATCGTCGATGCCGACGTAGTTGCCCAGCGACTTGGACATCTTGTTGACGCCGTCGGTGCCGATCAGGATCGGACCCAGGAACAGGCAGTCCTGCTCCGGCTTGCCCATCTTGCGCTGCAGGTCGCGGCCGGCCAGGATGTTGAACTTCTGGTCGGTGGCGCCGATCTCGACGTCGGCTTCGACCATGATCGAGTCGTAGGCCTGCATCGCCGGATACAGCAGTTCGTGCAGGTGGATGTCGGTCCCCTCCTTCAGGCGCTTGGCGAAATCGTCGCGTTCGATCATCCGGGCCACCGTGAAGTTGGCGGTCAGGCGGATCACGTCGTTGAAATCCATCTTGGAGAACCACTCGCCGTTGCGGCGGATCTCGGTCTTCCTGACGTCGAGGATCCGGCCGACCTGCGCGATGTAGGTCTCCGAGTTCTTCCGCGACTCCTCCTCGGTCAGCATCGGCCGCGTCTTGGACTTTCCGCTCGGGTCGCCGACCAGGGCCGTGTAGTCGCCGACGATGAAGACGATCTGGTGGCCCAGGTCCTGGAACTCCTTGAGTTTCTTGAGCGGCACCGAGTGGCCGAGATGCAGGTCGGGTTTGGACGGATCGGCGCCGAATTTGATGCGCAGCTGCCGGCCGGACATCAGTTTTTCGCGCAGGCTCTTTTCGACCACGACCTCGGCGACGCGCCGGGTCAGCAGATGATCGATCTTGGCCTTGTCGGTGTTGATCTTCATACGCGGGTCATCTTAGCTTAATTGCGCTTGAATTGGAAGCCTCGGCGAACCGCCCGCGGCGTTGACTGAACGCCGTCGCGGGGCTAAGGTCAGCCGGTTCCTTAACTTCCGAAGAACGAGGAGGCGACCATGGACGCGAACGTCCAGGCGTCCGGCCTGCTGACGACCTATCACGTTATCTGGCTGGCGATCTCGCTCGCGGCGCTCATCGTCAACCTGACGCTCGACCGCTTAGGTCGGCGCCCGTATTACGCCATCGCCATCGTCCTGCACGCCATCGTGGCCTTCGAGGCCGTGCTCCGTCTGACGCTCGACGCGACCGGCGGCGGCTACTGCGTCCACTGCATCTGGTTCAACCTGCTCTGCGCGGCCGCCAACTGGCTGCTGCTCAAGGACTGGGTCCGGGAGCAGGCCGGCCGCGAGGATGATCCGCCGCCGGATGACGGCGAGCAATGACCTGTACCACGAGGCCGCGGCTGCGCGGCAGGAGGAAAATGATGAGGCTCTGCCAGGATTGCGCGAAGAAGGCCTTCACCTGTGTCATGGCCCCGGCCAAGGAGTGCGGCCACGTGGCCTCGGCCGGCGGCCTGAAGTGGTGCAAGGCCTGCGCCGACCGGAAGAAGGTCTGCCAGGGCTGCGGCCGGACCTGCGGCGCCAAGCCCAAGAAGGACGGGTGCTGCGGCGGCTGCGACGGCAGCTGCGGCAAGTCCAAGAAGGACTGACCGGCGCTGCCTCCTCGTTCGAACGATAACCGGCTCGCCGCTGCGGGCCGGTATTTTTTTATTTATCGGCGGCCGACCTTTACTCGCCCGCGCGCCTGTGGCACAGTGCCACGTTGCGCCGACCGGCCGATCCGGCCGCGGCCAGCGTTCGATCTTTCCAAATGGAGGCGACAAATGGCTCCGACCAGCCAAGTGCCCGAGAGGGTTTTCGTCGAGGTTCACCTGGGCTGCTCCCATGGCTGTCAGCACTGCTATCAGGTCGGTCCCGGCCTGACGCGCGACCGGCATCTGCCGCTCGCCGCCGCCCTGGAACGCATCCGGCAGCTCAAACGGCTCGGTGTCAGGGAGATCGTCCCGGTCACGGGCGAAGTGCTGGAACACCCGGAATACCTGGCTGCCTACCGCGAGGCCGGCTGGACCGAGTACCTGGTGACCAGCGGCCTGCGGCTCATCGGCGACCGCCGTTTGGGCGCGCTGGTAGCGGCTTACGGATTCCGGTCGCTCCAGATCTCGGCCCATTACGGCCTGTCGGACGACACGCCGGCCATCCCGGCGCGATTCTGTCCGGCCGGCGACGATCAGATCCCCAAGGTGGTCGAAGCGGCCGCCCGGCATGGACTCAAGGTCGAGGCCTTCTGTCTGATCGGCTCCCACAACTGGAGCGACATCGGCCGGCTGTTCAGGCGGGCGATGAGCGACGGTCTGGAAGCGTTGTATCTGATCAACCTGATGCCGGTCCGCCCCTGCCTGTCCCGGTTCTGCCTGACCGCGGACCAGATCAAGTCCGTGTTCGGTCAAGTGGAGGCGATCCGGCAAAGCGACCCCGAGGCCCGACGCCGCCTCCGGCTAGAGGGCAATTTCGGACCGCGGCCGGGATCGGCCGTCGGCATGGAACTGGCCCGGACCGGCCGCTACTGCCCCGCGGGCAAGGAGTCGGTCTACCTGGCCGTCGACGGTTCGGTCTACGGCTGCCACTTCCTGCTCGACCCGAAGATCCGGCTGGGGCGTTTCGAGAACGGCCGCATTGTCCTGGAGCGGCAGCTGCCGGACTTCGACCATCGCACCTGCTACCTCCTTTGCGCCGGATGTCCGAAACCGGCCTGAACGCAAAACCGGCCCCGCGCTCGCGGGACCGGTTTTTCTTTTCTGCGGACTATTTCAGCGCCTCCAGCTGTTCGATGATCTTGTTGATCTTCTCCACCTGGGCGACCTTCTTCTGCCGCTCGGCCTCGACCACCGCGGCCGGGGCGCGGGCCACGAACGACTCGTTCTTCAGTTTCAGTTCCAGCGAGGTCAGATATTTTTCCGCCTCCTGCAGTTCATCCTCGAGCCGCGTCTTTTCGGCCGCGAAGTCAACGAGCGAGCCCAGCGGCACGAAGACCTGGACCGAGCCGACGACCGCGCCGGCGGCCTTGTCCGGCCGCTGGCCCTTGGCCGCCACGGTCAGTTCGCCGACCTTGGCCAGGCCGCGGACGATCTCGGCGTGCTTCTTGAACAGGTCCGCCTTGGTTCCGGCGAAGACCAGCGCGTCGATCTTCCTGCCCGGCTCCACCTTGTAGCTGGCCCGGATATTTCGCAAAGCGACGACCAGGTCCTGAATGGCGGCGAAGTCGGCCTTCGCTTTCGCCGGCATCTTGCCCGCGGCACGCGGCCAGCCGGCGACCATCAGCATGTCGTTCGCGTCCTTGGCGAAGACCAGCCGGTAGACCTCCTCGGTCACGAACGGCATGAAGGGGTGCCAGAGCTTCAGCACCTGCAGGAGCAGGTAGGGCAGCAGCTTCTCCTTGCCCTTCTCCACTTTGGCGATCTCCAGGTACCAGTCGGCCAGCTCGCTCCAGGTGAAGTCGCGGAGCGTCTCGCCGGCGCGGGAGAAATTCATCTTGTCCAGGTCGGCGGTCACTGAACCGACGACCTCGTCGAGCCGGCCGAGGATCCACTGGTCGGCCAGGGTCTTAGGGGCCGGCCGCCCGGCCGGGACGGCGCGGGCGCCCTCGCCCAGCGTCATCATGATGAACCGCGAGATGTTCCATAGCTTGTTGGTGAAATTGCGGAAGTAGCCGATCTTCTCCTCGGACAGCTTCAGGTCGTTGCCGGCGGTGTTGCCGATGATCAGCGACAGCCGCACGGCGTCGGTGCCGTATTTGGCCGAGACGTCCAGCGGATCGATGATGTTCTCGAGCGACTTGGACATCTTGCGGCCCTGCTCGTCGCGGACCAGGCCGTGCAGGTAGACCTGCTCGAACGGCACCTGGTCCAGCGCGTATTCGGTCATCAGGATCATCCGGGCGATCCAGAAGAACAGAATGTCGTAGCCGGTCTCGAGCACCTGGGTCGGGTGGAAGCGCTTCAGGTCGGCGGTCTTCTCTGGCCAGCCCAGGGTCGAGAAGGTCCAAGTGCCGGAGGAGAACCAGGTGTCCAGCGTGTCCTCGTCCTGGACCAGGTCGGGCCGGCCGCAGTCCTTGCACTTGTCGGGCCGGGTCGCCGCGACGTTGATGCCCTGGTGCTTCTTCGTTTCGCGTTCGGCGCCGCCGGCGCGATCGGCAGTATCATCTTCTTCGACGTAGCAGGATTCGCAATACCAGACCGGGATGCGGTGCCCGAACCAGATCTGCCGCGAGATGCACCAGTCGCGCAGGTTCTCCATCCAGTGGAAATAGACCTTCTCGAAACGGTCGGGGACGATCTTGATCCCGCCCTTGCGGACGGCGTCGATGGCCAGCCGCTTGAGCGACTTTCCCCGGCCGGGAATCGGCCGCTCGACGTCAACGAACCACTGGCGCGAGGTCAGCGGCTCGACGACCGTGCCGCAGCGGTAACAGACCGAGATGCTGTGCTTGATGTCCTCGATCTTCTCGATCAGGCCCTTGGCCTGCAGGTCGGCGACGAACTTCTCCCGGGCCTCGACCACGGGCAGGCCGGCGTACTTGCCGGCGAGACCGGTCATCTTGCCGTCCTCGCCGATGACCTTCCTGATCGGCAGCAGGTTCTCCTCGGCCATCTTGAAGTCCACGGCCGAGTGGGCCGGGGTGAGTCCCACCATGCCGGTGCCGAAATTGCGGTCGACCGACGGGTCGCTGATGACCTTGATCAGCTGCGGCCCGATGCCGAGATCGATGGTGACCGTCTTGCCGACCCAGCTCTTGTAGCGCTCGTCGTCGGGATGCACGGCCACGCCGGTGTCGCCCAGCTTGGTCTCCGGCCGGGTGGTGGCCACGACGAACGGACCGTATTTCATGTAGTAGAGCTTGGCCGGCTCCTCCTTGTATTCGACCTCGTCGTCGGCCAGCGTCGACTCGCAGCGCGGGCACCAGTTGACGATGCGGTAGCCGCGGTAGATCAGCCCGTCGTCGTACATCCGGGTGAAGATCTCAGCCACGGCGCGCGAGCGCTTTTCGTCGAAGGTGTAAGCCTCGCGCGACCAGTCGCAGGACGA
>JBAIXY010000054.1:0-16173 GCA_037916205.1 Vicinamibacterales bacterium
TAGGCGTCGGCCAGGGTCTTGGCCAGCTCGGTCTTGCCGACGCCGGTCGGGCCGAGGAACAGGAAGTTGGCGATCGGGCGGCTCTGTTCGCGGAGCTCGGCCCTGGCCCGGCGCATGGCCGCGGCCACGGCCCGGACGGCCTGGTCCTGGCCGACGATGCGGCCGTGCATGCGCTGTTCGAGCTCGAGCAGCTTGTGCGACTCCTCGGCGGTCAGGGTCTTGAGCGGGATGTTGGTCTTCTCGGCCACCACTTCGGCGACGTCGTCCTTGCTGACGGTGGAGTTCTCCCCTTTCTTGTTGCGGACGGAAGTGGCCGCCTCCTTGGCGATCAGGATGGCCTTCTCCGGCAGGAACTGCTCGTGCATGTAGCGGTCGGTCAGCCGGACCGCCGCGTCGACCGCGTCGTAGGAAAAGTACACGCCGTTGGCGTACTCGATGCCGCCGGCCTTGGCCTCGAGGATGCGGATGGCCTCGTTGGGCTCGACCTCGGGGATATCCACCTTGACCAGCGCGCGTCCGAGCGGCGTGCTCTCCAGGGTGCCGGTGTACTCGCGCGGCGTGGCCGTGCAGATGGCGAAGAAGTAACCGCGCGACAGCTCGGTGGCGAAGACCTGCGACAGGTCGAGGCTCTCGCCGGTGCCGGCGCTGATGCCGACCATGCCGGCGGCGTCGGGCACGATCAGAACGATGTTGCCGGCCCTGGCCACCTCATAGAGGGCGTTGAGCAGCCGCTCCTGGGCCTCGGCGGCGCTGGCGCCGGAGATCAGCTGGGCGATGTTCAGGCTGACCAGGCGCTTGTCCTGCAGGATCTTGGGCACGTCCTCCTCGACCATGCGCTGGGCGATGCCTTCGATGATGGCTCCCTTGCCGGTGCCCGGCTCGCCGACGAGTATGACGCTGCGGCGGCCGCCCTCGATGGCCCGGAAGACCGCCTCGAACTCGCGGTCGCGGCCGATGACCGGGGCGAAATGGCCGTAGCCCGCGGCGATGGTCAGGTCGCGGCTGATCCGGTCGAGGTACGGCGTGGCCACCGCGGTCATCGAGCGGTCCATGGTCGTCTTGGGCTTGAGCTTGGCCGCCGAGGAGAAGCGGCTGTAGCGGCGCCGGAGCAGGTCCTGCACGCGGATCCAGCTGACCACGTTCTCGACCTTCTGGCTGTCGGCGTCCAGGTCGAAAAGCAGCTCCTGCAGGCGGTCGTCGGCGCGGATCGCGGCGACGAACAGTTCGGTGACCTCGACCACCGGCTGCTTCTGTTCATAAGCTTCGACGTAGGCGCCGAGCAGCACGGTCCTGGCCCGGTCGGAAAGCGCCGTGCCGTCGCTCGCCGCCGCGGATGACTGGATCACCAGGCGGCTGAGCTTGTCCTGGAATTTCTCGTAGCGCAAGCCGAGGCGGCCGAAGATCACGGCGATCTTGACCGTCGACAGCAGGGTGGCGAAGAAATGCGTCGGCTCGACCCCGGCCTGTTTGAGCTTCCGGGCCAGCAGATAAGCCTTGTCCACGGCTTTCAGGGTCTCGCTGCCGAAGGCGCGGGAAACGTCGATCCGGCTGCGGCGCGGGACCTTGTGCATGGACTGCCAGAAGTCCCCAGCCGGGGACTGCTCCGGCATGCCGCCTTTGCGCGGCGCTTCATAGGCCCGCTGGCGGACGAACTCGCGGCGCGAGGCGGCCACTACGCGGCGGTAGTACAGGAAACAAAGACAGATGGCGCCGAACCAGAAACCGAGCAGGTTGCGGTGCGGCGCCTGCCAGAAAGCCGTCGTCAGCGCCTCCTGGGGATCGATGGTCCGGGCCAGGAGCGCCAGGAGCGCCAGGCCGCCAAGACCGGCGAGCAGCGCCGCGGCGTTCAACAGGAAATCGATCACGGACTTGATCCGGGAAACGGCGATGAAGAAAGCGTCGACCCGGCGCCCCCAGTACAGGAAAAGCCGTCCGTAGATCAGCCCCCAGCCGTAGCCGTGGCAGACCGGACAATTCCGTATGCCGGTCAGCCCGGTGCCGGAGCAGCGGGCGCAGACGTTGATCTGTGGCAGTTGCTTGACCTCGCTCATGGCCGGGCGGTCTTAAGGACGCTGACGAATTGCGTGAAGAAGTTGTAGCCGATGAACACCGGCAGGGCCAGCCAGAACAGGAACAGCGCCAGCATGATGACGATCAGGACCAGCAGCACGACCGAGTAATAGAGCATCATCGCCAGCCTCATGAAGAAACTGATGATCCGGCCGGCGATGTCATACTGGCCGAACATCGGCTTGAAGATGTTCTTGAACCAATTGCGCACGCCGAAGCTCCTGGCGGCGTTGCCCACGACCCCGGCGCAATAGGCGCCGGCCCGGGCCAGCCCCTTGGTGTACCACCAGACGGGAAAATAAAGCACCGATAAGGCCAGGTCGACGGCCAGGTACTTTATGGCCAATAGTACGTTCGAGCGGAGCATAATCTCTCTCAACATAATTGTACCAGATTAAGCGCCGCTTCAGAAGCTTGGGTCCGCGCACCAAAAAAGCCGGGCCTGGCCCGGCCTGCCGCCTTATTTCAGCCTGACGGTCAGCGAACGGCCACGACGCCGTCGACCGCCTGGAGATAATCGACCGCCTGGACCGGAACGAAGCCCAGTCCTTTGACCTGATCCTCGACGTTCTGCATCGACTGGCGCCCCAGAAGGTCCATGTCCAGCTTCTTCCGCTGCTCTTCCAGGTCGCCGACCCGGCGCTCGAGCGATCTGATGGTGAAGCCGTTGGCCGCGGCCTGGTTGTTCATGGCCAGATAACCGACGAACAGCAAAGACGTGCCGACTATAAGCAGCAGGTTGATCAGGCGCAGGTCCCAGACGAGCCGTCCCGCGCCGCCGAGCCGCGGCGCCAGGCCATCCCCTTTGTTTTGGAAATATTTGACCATTGCTTTTGTTTATCGCTTCGTTTTGACCGCGATCCGCAGTTTGGCGCTGCGGGCGCGCGGATTGGCTTTCGTCTCTTCGTCGCCGGCTTCGATCGGCCGGCGGGTCAGCGTCTTGAAGGTGCCGTCCCCGTCCCGGTCGCGGAAAAATCTCTTGACCACCCGGTCCTCGAGCGAGTGAAAACTGATGACCGCCAGGCGTCCGCCGTCCGCCAGGGCGCCGGCCAGCGCCGGCAGGGCGGCCTCGAGGTTGCCCAGTTCGTCGTTGACGGCGATGCGCAGCGCTTGGAATGACCTGGTGGCGAAATGCAGCTTGCCGCGGCGGTAGAAGGCCGGCACGGCGCCGGCGATCACCTCCACCAGGGCGAAGGTGGTCAGTATCCTGGACTGCCGGCGCGAGCGCACGACGGCCTCGGCGATGCGCCGGGCGTACCGCTCCTCGCCGAACCGCACGAATATCTCCGTCAGTTCGTCGGCGCTCCAGCCATTGACGATCCCGGCTGCCGTCAGCTCCTGACGGCGGTCGTAGCGCATGTCCAGCGGGCCGTCGAAACGGAAGCTGAAACCGCGCGTCGGATCGTCGATCTCCATGGAGGAAAAACCGAGGTCCAGAAGCGCCGCGTGAACCGGCCCGAAGCTCTGGGTTAGGAGGACCCGCTCGACGTCCCGATAGTTCGCGCGGACAAGCATGGCGCGCGAACCGTAAGGTTCGAGTCTGCTCCGGGCCGCTTCAAGCGCCGCTTCGTCCAGGTCCATTCCGAGCAATTTCCCGCCGGGCGCCGTCCGTTCGAGGATGGCGGCCGCGTGGCCGCCGGCGCCGACGGTGCAATCGACGACGTTGTCGTTCGCCTGAAGGGCAAGGCCTTCGATGGTTTCTTTCAAAAGAACGGGCAAGTGGCGCGGGGACCCGTCGGACATAACGGGCGCCCCCTACACCCCGAGCTCACCGAGCTTCTCGGCGATGTCGGTCGAGTTCCTCTCGGTCTCGGTCTTGTACTTTTCCCAGGCCGCCTGGTCCCAGATCTCCAGCCGGTCGTAGAGGCCGGCGACGATCGCCTCTTTGGCGATGCCGGCATAGCGGCGCAGGTACTCGGGCAGAATGACGCGGCCTTGCGCGTCGATGTCCACGTCCATGGCGCCCGCGAGCATCAGGCGGGCGAAGGCGCGGGAGTTGGCTTGACTGAACGGCAGCGCAGACAGCCGTTCGGCCAGCTTCTTCCATTCCTCTCTCGTGTAAACGAACAGGCAGCTGTCCAAGCCGCGGGTCACGACCGCGCCTTTGACGAGCTGCCGCCGAAATTTCACCGGGATGGCCAACCGGCCTTTTTCGTCGACCGAGTGCTGGTATTCGCCGATGAACATCGTCGCGTTGCTAAGGGTGGCTGTGGAAAAAATTTTTTCGGGGAGCCGCCTTATTTGAGCGGCGCCAGGCTTTTCCGTTTGAGCCTATTTTTCCCCACTTATCCCCACTTTGCTCCACCTAACTTCAATATACACCAAAATCCCCCACGGCTCAACACTGGCCACAAGGATCGTTTTTCTCGCCCGCCGACCTGTAAAAAACGATGTGCGAAGCACTCTTTGCGAAAGACTCGTCGTCCTTTCGCGAGGCCGGTCGCCGCGCCGCGGCGACCCCGCAGGCCGAGCGAGATCTAAAGTGAAAACCGGGCGGAGACCGCGCTGCGAGCGGACCCGGTTCCCGGAGATTATCCCGAGTCGGAGCGAGGGCGAGGCCCGAAGGGCCGAGTCTCCGGGAACCGAGGCCGCGAGCGGCGCGACGTGCGAATAAAAAAACTCCGCCCTAAAGCGGAGTCGGATCAGCGCGAGGCGAACCAGCGCGCGAAGTCCTCGTAGACGTCCTTGATGCCGGCGCGGTGCTGGGCCAGCTGCTCGGCCGTCATCTCGGCGACCGTCAGGTCGAAGCCTTCGGGAATGAACAGCCGCCAGACGGGCGACTTGGCGTCGGGCCGGTCGGGACCGCGGACCTCTCCGGCCAGCCGCCCGAAAGCCCGGCGCACGAAGATCCGGGGTTCGGCCGACGCGTCCACGGCGCAGGCCAGCGCGTCCTCGACTCGGCAGCGGCGCTGCCCCGGCGCCTGCCAGGGCGCCATCAGCCGCAGGTAGCCCTCGGGTCCGATCTGCCGGGTGACCCACTTGACGTTGATGCCGGGGAACCCGCCGAGCATGTCGATGTGGAAGGCCGAATCGATGACCATCACCGGCTGGCCGAGCCGGGCGAAAGCCCAGCGGGCTTTCTCCCTGGCCACCTCGGCCGCGGTCTCGGCCTGCAGCTCGGGGATGTCCAGCGGCGCGTGAACGAGCTCGATGCCGAACGGCGCCACGGCCTTGGCCGGCCCGGGCACCTTGTTGGCGTTGGTGGTGGCGAACAGCAGTTTCATCGCTGCCTCCTTGGATCGAAAGAACGCCGCCACTGTAACGCGGCGGCGTCCGTCAGGCAAGCCGTTCAGCGGACGGCCAGCCAGTACCAGAGCAGGCCGGCGAAGGCCGCCTGAAGGGCCAGGCCGAGGGCCGTGGGCAGGCGGACCCGGAAATAATTGTGGATGCGGTGATGGAAGCGGCGGTGGGCGCCGAACAGCGTGCGGCCGGCGACCTTCTCCAGGCCCCAGAGCACGTCAGGCACGGTGGCGCCGACGGCGGCGGCCAGGACGTTCCATTCGATACCGCGCGTCCGGAACAGCCAGGCCAGGACGCCGGCCAAAAGCAGCCCGTCGATGCCGGCGACCAGGCCGAAGCGCGCGACCTCATTGCCTTTTTTGGTCCACTCGCCCACCGCCTCGTCGCCGTGCGGGATGAGGTCGGTCAGGTAATGGGACGCCCAGCCGATGAAGAACGCGGCCGCGGGCTGGGCGACCGGCGCGGCCAGCGCGGCGCCGGCGGCGGCGTGGGCGATCAGGAACATATGGCGCTCGTCAGATCAGGTAAAAGACGTGGACCGACAGGAACAGGCCGAAGAGGATGATGTTGACCGCGGCGCTCACGGCGATGATGACCTTGTGATCGAGCGTCAGCCCGCGGCGCGGCAGGACGGTCAGCAGCAGCAGGTACCAGTAAGGCAGGACGTCGCAGAGGTAGCGCGGGCCGAATTGCCAGAAGCCGGTGGTGAAATAGGTCAGGAAGACGACCAGGCAGCCGATGGTGGCGACCGCGGCGCCGACGAACTCCGGCGTCCGTTTTTTCGCGGCGAAGGCCAGCAGGAAGACCGGCGACAGGACGAAGACGCTGACGCCGTACGGATTGACGACCGGCAGCCAGCCGCGGACGAGATCGGGCAGGGCCAGGAAATAATAGTAGAAATTGCGCGGCACGTTGACCAGGTTGAACAGCCCGTGCGCGGCGACAGACAGGTACTCGCGGCCGCCGGGCTGCAGCCAGTGGTGGGCGTGGCCGGTGTCGAACAGGCTGCCGAAGCGCAGGTAGTTGTACAGCGCGACCAGGACCACGGCAGCGGCGACCGGCAGGGCCAGGAAGACGAGGCGCCGCAGCCTGGCGCGCCAGGGCAGCGGCCGCATGAGTTCAAGGACGAAGAAGAATATCGTGCCCAGGCCGGCGGTCAGCCGGGACAGCCAGGTCAGGCCGGCGAAAATTCCGGTGAGCCACGGCCGGTCCTTGCCGGCGCTCTCGTTCAGGGCGGCCAGGATGAACAGCACGGCGAAGGCGTTGCCGACGAACCAGGGGCCGTTCTGGAAGATCACGCCGGAGAGGACCGAGGCGAAACAGAGGGCGAAGGCCAGCCAGATCGAATCCGTCTCGCCGAAGCCGCGGCGGCGGGCCAGCCTGAAGGCCAGGGCGGCGATCAGGGCGACGACTGCCAGCTGGGCGACGAACTGGATGTTGTTCAGGCTGACGAGGGGCAGCAGCGGGATCATGGCCACGGCCGGCAGCGGCTCCAGCGGCCAATAATAACGGCCGTTCAGCTTGACGATGTCCATCGGCCCGACCTTGGCCAGGCGCTCGGCGGGTATGTCCAGGCGGCCGTGGAGGAAGGATTCGGCCAGCCAGGCGAAATGCTGGTGATTTGACACCATGATCCCGTTTAAAAAGACGACGAAAAAGACGCCGAGGAAGACCAGCGTCAGAGCGGCGATCAATTCGCGCTGCTTGGGTCTCATGACAGGAAACGTTCGGACCGGCGGCGGCGGTGATAAGCGACGGCGAAGCGGTGGGCTTCGTCGCGCAGGTGCTGGAGCAGCGGCTTGAAAGCCGCGATCAGCCGGGCCAGTTCGTAGTCGCTCTTATCATACACCAACTCGTCCCTCTTGCGGTCCAAACCCTTGGCCATGCCGACCAGCGGGATGTTCAGGCCGCGGGCCTCGAGGACGCGGCGGGCGGCGTTCACCTGGCCGGCGCCGCCGTCGATCAGGATCAGGTCGGGCAGCGGCCAGCGGCCGCTCCCCCGCCCGATGAGCGCCGGGCCGTAGCCGGCGAAGCGCCGCGAGAGGACCTCGGCGATCATCGCCGTGTCGTTGCTGCCCTCGACGGTCTTGATCAGGTAGCGGCGGTACTCGCTCTTCCGCGGCCGGCCGTCGACGAAGACGACCTGGCTGCCGACCGCGTCCTGGCCGGAAATGTTGGAGATGTCGTAGCCCTCGATCCGGCCGAACAGGTCGATGAACTCCTCCAGCCTGACGTCCTCGCGCTTCAGGACGGCGATGTCCTGGATGTGCGCGAGGTTCCGCAGCCGGTCGCGGATGGCCGCCGCCTCCTCGAAGCGCTCGGCCGACACCGCCGCCTTCATCTGCCGCTCGAGATCGCGGATGATCCCCCGGCGCCCGCCCTCGAAGAAACGGATCAGCTGGCGGATGATCCGACGGTAGGCCGCGGGCGTGATCTCGCCGGTGCAGACGCCGGGACAGAGGCCGAGATGGCGGTAAAAGCAGGGCCGGCCCTGGTCCGGCTTGCAGAGCGTCCAGGGGAAACTCGGGCGCAGGGCGTCGAGAGCGGCCTGGACCGAGTAGGCCGAACGGAACGGTCCAAAGGTCTTGAGGAAGCGGCTTTTGGGCACGCGGGCCAGCTCCTGGCCGCGGATCAGCACCGGCCGCGGGTACTCCTCGCGGGTGAAGGCCAGGTGGATGAAGCTCTTGTCGTCCTTCTCCATGACGTTGAACGGCGGCTGGCGCTTCTTGATCAGCTTGGCCTCGAGGATCAGGGCCTCGATGGCCGTCGGGGTCTCGATGTAATCGATCCGGCCGATGCGGCTGACCATCCGGGCGATGCGCTCGTCCGCCGGACGGACGAAGTAGCTGCCGACCCTGGTCCGGAGCGACGTGGCCTTGCCGATATACAAAAGCTTGCCGGCGGCGTCCTTCATCAGGTAGACGCCGGGCGACGGCGGCAGCGAACCGTTCTTGATCTTGATATCGGCCGGTATGGACATGGTCTGTGCGCGAAATGCCCCGCGGGCAGGGCTATATTTTCATAAAAAGGTCCGCCGGGCAACTCCTGCGGGCCAGCTAGCGGCAGGCGGCTTGGCCCAAAAAAGCCTGAAATCGGGCAAAAAAAGGTGCTCGTCGAGACCCTGGTCCGACCATTGACAATTGCCGCGTCTTAAGCTAAGGTCATCGGTCCCTCTTTGCCAGTGCAGGAGGCTGTCATGGATCTTTTCAAATCGCTACCGAACGGCTTGGATCTTCTGGCCGTTGCCTGTTCGGCGGCGGTCATCCTCTTGATCGCCGCGCTGGCCCACAGGGCCCGGCGCCGCCGGAACAGGATCGAACGCGCCAAACGGCGCGGCCGGGAGCTGGTCCAGATGGCCCGACGCTGCGCCTACTCCAAGTCGACCGAAGAGATCAAACGCCTGCCCGGCCTGATCAAGCTGGTCGCGAACGTGGCCGAGAAGAACGGTTTCGAGCTTTGGGAGGTCGGCGCCAGCAAGACGCACTTCACGCGGCTGCTGGCCGTGGCCGGCGACCACGAACGAAAGATCGCCGGCGACCAGCCGCTTCAGCCGCCCTGGACGGCCGAACCCGCGGCGCCCGTCGCCCCCAGTTCCCCGCTCTATGAGCTGGAACTGCCCGAGTTTCCGGAGAGCGCGCGGCCGAACCGGGCCATCGTCACTCCCTACGAAGCGGGAATGTGCGCGGAGCCGGTGCCGGAGGCGCCCATCGAGACCGACGAGGAGATACTCTGTCACGTCCAAGTGACCCAGGAGCAACTGGCGAACTGGCAACGGAACGCCATCGAGCTGCCGGAGGACACGGGGGCGGAAACAGAGATCGCCATCGTCGCGACCGTCGAGGCGGAGAACCGGGCCGCGACCTTTGCGGCCCCGGCCGCCGGCGGCGACGATGATCTGGACGAGAGGGTCGACTACCTCTTCGACAAGATCACCAGCGGATCTTAGGATCAGAAACGGACGCGCCTGCGTCCGTTTTTTTATTTCCGGACCCGCCTCAAGCCAGCGCCCGCTTCAGGTACCTGGCCGTATGGGTGTCGGCGTACTTGGCGACCTCCTCGGGGGTGCCCTCGGCGACCACCCGGCCGCCGCCGTCACCGCCCTCGGGTCCGAGGTCAATGAGGTAGTCGGCGGTCTTGATGACGTCTAGGTTGTGCTCGATGACCACGACCGAATTCCCCTTCTCGACCAGGGCCTGCAGGACCTGGAGCAGCCGGCGGATGTCCTCGAAGTGCAGTCCGGTGGTCGGCTCGTCGAGCAGGTAAAGCGTCCGGCCGCCGGCCCGCTTGGACAGCTCGAAAGCCAGCTTGACCCGCTGGGCCTCGCCGCCCGAGAGCGTCGTGGCCGACTGGCCGAGCTCGAGGTACCCCAGGCCGACCTGGTTCAGCACGGACAGCTTGTCGTGGACGAAAGGGATGTCGGCGAAGAACTCGTCGGCCTCGGCCACGGTCATGGTCAGCACGTCGTGGATGCTCTTGCCGCGGAACTTGACCTCGAGCGTCTCGCGGTCGAAGCGGCGGCCGCGGCAGACGTCGCAGGTGACGTAGACGGTCGGCAGGAAATGCATCTCGATGCCGATGGTGCCGTTGCCCTCGCAGTTCTCGCAGCGGCCGCCGGGGACGTTGAAGCTGAACCGGCCGGGCCGGTAGCCGCGCAGCCGGGCCTCCTCGGTCGAGGCGAACAGGTCGCGGATGTGGGCGAAAGCGCCGGTGTAGGTCGCGGGGTTGGAGCGCGGCGTCCGGCCGATCGGCGACTGGTCGACCATGACCACCCGGTCGATGTATTCGGCGCCGAGGATGGCCTTGTGCCGGCCGATCGGGTGCGAGGTGCCGTTCAGCTTGTTGGACAGCGAATTGTGCAGGATCTCGTTGATCAGGGTGCTCTTGCCCGAGCCGGAGACGCCGGTCACGCAGACAAAACGGCGCAGGGGGATCTCGACGTCGATGTTCTTGAGGTTGTTCTCGGCGGCGCCGACGATCTTCAGCCGGTCGCGGCTCTTGGTCCGGCGGACGGCCGGCACGCTGACCCGGCGCTTGCCGGTCAGGTACTGCACGGTCAGCGAATCGGCCTGGTCGAAGACGTCCGGCACCGGGCCCTGGGCGACGATCCGGCCGCCTTGCTTGCCGGCGCCCGGTCCGAAATCGACCAAGTGGTCGGCGGCCAGGATGGTGTCCTCGTCATGCTCGACGACCACGATGGTGTTGCCGATGTCGCGCAGGTTCTTGAGGGTGTTGAGCAGCAGTTCGTTGTCGCGCTGGTGCAGGCCGATGGTCGGCTCGTCGAGGACGTAGAGCGCGCCGACGAGCTTCGAACCGATCTGCGAGGCCAGCCGGATGCGCTGGGCCTCGCCGCCCGAGAGGGTGCCGGCGGTGCGGTCCAGGGTGATGTAGTGCAGGCCGACGTTCAGCAGGAACTTCAGCCTGCCGCGGATCTCCTTCATCACCGCCTCGGAGATCTCGCTGTCCCGTTCGTTCAGCTTCAGGCCGTCGACGAAAGCCGCGGCCGCGCCGATGTCCTGGCCGGTGAACTCGACGATGTTCTTGCCGCCGACGCGGACGAACAGGCTCTCGTGCCGCAGGCGCTTGCCCTGGCAGTCCTCGCACTTGTCGGTCGAGAAAAAATCCTTGACCCCCAGGCCGTGGCAGGTCGGGCAGGCGCCGTAGGGACTGTTGAACGAGAATAGCCGCGGCTCGATCTCCGGGAAGGAGAAGCCGCAGACCGGGCAGCTGAACTGGCTGGAGAGCAGGTGCTCTTCGCCGTCCGGATAGACGGCCAGGACCAGCCCCTCGCCGTTCTTGAGAGCGGCCTCGACGGCCTCGGCCAGCCGGGCCTGGGCCTCCTTGCCGCCCGCGCCGAACCCGACGAGCGGCAGTCTGTCCACGACCAGTTCGATGCTGTGGCGCAGGTTGCGGTCGAGCACCAGCCGGTTGCGGAGCGAACGGACGCGGCCGTTGACCCGGACCCAGGCGAAACCGCTGTTGTAGAAGTCGTAGAGCATCTGGTGATACTCCCCTTTCCGGCCGCGGACCAGCGGCGCCATGATGGCCACCTCGTTGTCGGCGCCTTTCTTCTTTGGCTTCGCGCCCGCGGCCAGCTTCTCCCTGGCTTCGGCCATGATCAGGTCGACCATCTCCTCGGCGGTCAGCTTCCTGATCGGCTTGTCGCAGTTCGGACAGAACGGCCGGCCGATGCGGGCGTAGAGCACGCGCAGGTAGTCGTACAGCTCGGTGATGGTGGCCACGGTCGAGCGCGGGTTGGCCGAGTGGGCCTTCTGGTCGATGCAGATGGCCGGCGACAACCCTTCGATGTCGTCAACGTCGGGCTTGTTCAGCTGGCCGAGGAACTGCCGGGCGTAGGCCGACAGCGATTCGATGTAGCGGCGCTGGCCCTCGGCGAAGATGGTGTCGAACGCCAAGGACGACTTGCCGGAGCCCGACAAGCCGGTGAAAACGATCATCTTGTTCCGCGGCAGGGTCAGCGACACGTTCTGCAGGTTGTGTTCCCGCGCGCCGCGAATAACTATGTTCTCTTGCATGTGATATTGATTATTGCCGTGATCGCGTTTATAGTGACGCCTCGGCCGATCAGGCGATCGTCCGGGTGCTCTTTCTTAAGGAAAGGAGACGAACGTGGAACATCCAGCCATCGAGCGCCGTCTGGCGCTGGAGATCGTGAAGCGGGTCAATGCCGGCTTTTACGCCGTCCGGGAAGCCCTCCAGGCCCCCGGCCGCATGGACCTGCCGTTCATCGCCGCGATGCTCTCGAACACGCGCCGCACCATCGAGGACGCCATCGGCCCGAAGGACTTCGGCGTCCGGCCGGGCAGCACCGGCATCTCGCGGGAGAGCATCCTGCTGACCGTCGACCAGCGCTACTGGGAGCTGGCCAACTTCATCCTCGAGACCCAGGCGCTGCCGCCGGTCGACGACCCGAGAGCCGAGGCTCCGGGCGCCCACCGTCTGCTCTGCGCCGCCGCCGTGGACCTGGACATCCTGCTGACCAACGAAACGGTCAGCGAGGCCGTCCTGACCTACGAGGCGCGGCATGCCTGACCTGCCGCTCAAGGCGATGACCAACGAGGCCGTCGCCGCGCACCTCAAGGACCTGCAGCGGCGCTTCGACGCCGGCCCGCCGGCGCAGGAGCTGCTCGCCATCATCGCCGCCCACAAGGCGGCCTATGACGAACTGCTCTCGCGCGGCCTGACCGAGGTCCAGATCGAATGGATGATCCACGATCGCGCTCTTGCCTGACCGGCCCCGTGACACGGGGCCGTTTTTTTCTTCTTCAATGAACTCCGCGGCCGCGCTTCTTCGGCGTGGTCGGCGCGTTCTGCCTGGCCTCCATCCGCCTGAGCTCTCGAACCTCGTCGCGCAGGAGCGCCGCCAGTTCGAACTCCAGGTCCTTGGCCGCCTGGCGCATCTGCGCCTCTTTCTCGGCGATGATCTCGCCGAGCGGCCGGCCGGCCTCGGGCGCCTCCTCGAGCGCCAGCAAGCGCTCGGCCGTCCTCTCCTCGGCCTTGGTGATGCCTTCCATGATGTCCTTGATGGCCTTGCGGATGGTCCTGGGGGTGATGCCGTGCGCCTCGTTATAGGCGACCTGCTTCTTGCGCCGGCGCTCGGTCTCGTCGATGGCCCGGCGCATCGAGCCGGTGACCCCGTCGGCGTAGAGAATGACCTCGCCGCTCACGTTCCTGGCCGCCCGGCCGATGGTCTGGATGAGCGAGGTCTCGCTCCTGAGGAAGCCTTCCTTATCGGCGTCGAGGATGGCGACGAGCGTCACCTCGGGCAGGTCGAGTCCTTCGCGCAGCAGGTTGACGCCGACCAGCACGTCGAAGACGCCGCGGCGGAACTCGGTCAGGATGCGGACGCGGTCGATGGTGTCGATGTCGCTGTGCAGGTAGGAGACCTTGAGCCCGCGGTCCTTGAGATAGTCGGTCAGGTCCTCGGCCATCTTCTTGGTCAGCGTCGTGACCATGACCCGCTCCTCTTTCTTGGCGTGCTCGACCGCGCGCTCGATCAGGTCGTCGATCTGTCCGCGCCCGCCGTTCCTGGCTGTGACCGGCAGGACGGTGATCTTGGGGTCGATCAGCCCGGTCGGCCGGATGACCTGCTCGACCACCTGTTCGGAGACGCGGTACTCGTGCGGCCCGGGCGTGGCCGAAACATAGACCGTCTGGGGCACCCGGGCGGCGAACTCGTCATAGGTGAGCGGCCGGTTGTCCGCCGCCGACGGCAGGCGGAAGCCGTACTCGATGAGCGTCTTCTTGCGGGCGGCGTCGCCGTTGTACATGCCCTGTATCTGCGGCACGGTGACGTGCGACTCGTCGATCACCGCCAGGAAGTCGTCCGGGAAATAGTCGAGGAGCGTGTCCGGCGGCTGGCCCGGCGCCCGGCCGGAGAGGTGGCGCGAATAGTTCTCGATGCCGCTGCAATAGCCGACCTCGGCCAGCATGGCCAGGTCGAAATTGGTCCGCCGCTCCAGGCGTTCGGCTTCGAGCAGCTTCCCCTCCTTCACGAACAGGTCGAGGCGCTCCTTCATTTCGGCGCGGATGGCCTGGATGGCCCGCTCCCGCTCCGGCCCGGAGGTGATGAAGTGCTTGGCCGGGTAGATCCAGATCTCCTGCCGCTTGCCCAGGTTCTTCCGGGTGACCGGGTCGATCAGGGTGATCGAACCGACCGCCTGGCGCACAAGCTCGATCCGGACGATGACCTCCTCGTTCGCCGGCATGATCTCGATGACGTCGCCGCGGGAGCGGAACGCGCCGCGCTTCAGGTCGGCGCCGGTCCGCTCGAACTGGGTCTGCACCAGGTGGCGCAGGATGTCGGCGCGGGCCGCCGGCTGGCCGACCTCGAGCCGCAGGTTCATCTTCTCGTAGACGTCGGGCGCGCCCAGGCCGTAGATGCAGGAGACCGAGGCGACGATGATGACGTCGCGTCGGGTCAGGAGCGCCTGGGTGGCCGCGTGGCGCAGCCGGTCGATCTCCTGGTTGATCATCGCCTCCTTCTCGATGTAGGTGTCGGTGTGCGGCAGGTAGGCCTCCGGCTGGTAGTAATCGTAATAGGATACGAAATACTCCACGGCGTTCTTGGGGAAGAACTCGCGGAACTCGTTGCAGAGCTGGGCGGCCAGGGTCTTGTTGTGGGCGATGACCAGCGCCGGCTTGGCGGTCCGGGCGATGACGTTGGCCATGGTGAAGGTCTTGCCCGAGCCGGTGACGCCCAGAAGGGTCTGGTGCTTCATTCCCTGCTTCACGCCGGCAGCCAGCCGCTCGATGGCTTCGGGCTGGTCGCCGGACGGTTCGAATTTTGAGATAAGCTTGAAATCCATCGTATATGCCCAAAAGCCCCCGGCGCCGGCCCGTGAGGGACCTAGGGGGCGGTTGGTTATTCAGTTAAGGTATCAAATTATCATCCGGCGGCGGAGCTGTCAATGCATCCGCCCGCGCTAAAAAGCGGGAGCGACCGCGCCCCCGCCGTTCGGCAGATCCTCAGTCAAGCGGCGACACCACCGGCGGATCGTCCTCGCAGACCACCTCGCCGTACTTTTGTTCGTAGCGGCAGTGGTAGCCGCAGCGGTACGGGACGTTGCCGGCCTTGATCGACTCCTTGCTGGCCCAGGACTCGCATGTGGCCGCGTTCTTGAAAGCCGGTCCGGCAGCCTGCACGCTGGCGCGAGCCGGGTTGAAGGCATATTCCACCCGGTCCTTATAGATGAAAGCGCGGTAATCGCCGCCGCCGATGCAGCCGGCGCCGACGAACAGCAGGGCCGCGGCCGCGGCCAGGATAACTGACGATGAAAGATGGTTCTTCATATCATGCTCATTATATCTCGATGGTCTCGCCGGCGCTGGGCAGGGCGGTATCGATCCCCTTGCCCTGCCGGATGTGCCCGGCCAGCACCTCCATGGCCGAGAGGTCGCCGTGGGTCAGGATCACCTTCTTCGGTTTCGAGGTGCCGCTGACCACCCAGCGGAGGAGCTTGAGCTGATCGGCATGGGCCGAGTAGGCGTTGATGGCCTCGACCCTGGCCTTGACCAGGATCTCCTCGTGATCGATGTGCACCCGGTTGGCGCCCTCCAGGACCTCGCGGCCCAGGGTGCCGGCGGCCTGGAAACCGACGACCAGCAGGGTGTTGCGCGGGTTATTCAGGTACTCGACCAGATGGTGCATGATCCGGCCGCCGTGCATCATGCCGCTGCCGGCGATGATCACCTTGGGCGGCGGCACCTGGCTGATCGAACGCGACTCGGCCGGCTTGCGGGTGACATGCAGTCCGGGGAACTCGAAGAAGTCGTCCGACTGGGCCAGCTCCCGCGCCGCCCGGTTGTAGTACTGGGGGAACTGGTGGTAGATGGGCAGGACCTTGATGGCCAGCGGGCTGTCGAGGAAGAACGGGATGTGCGGCAGCTGGCCGCTCTCGACCATGTCGTTTAGCTCGTAAAGTATCTCCTGGGTGCGCTCCAGGGAGAAGGCCGGGATCATCAGCACGCCCTTGCGCTTGACCGTGTCCAGGACCGCCTGCTTGAGCAGCTTGATGCGCGCCTGCGGTTCCTCGTGGACGCGGTCGCCGTAGGTCGACTCCATGACCACGTAGTCGGCGTCCCGGATCGGTTCGGTCGGCCGCAGGATCGGCACGTAGTCGTTGCCGATGTCGCCGGAGCAGACCAGTTTTTGGCCGCCGCTCGAGATCTCGACGAAGGCCGAACCGAAGATGTGGCCGGCCTCGCGGAAACGGAAGCTGAGGTCGCTGGACACCTTGATGTCTACGTCGTACTCCATCCCGTGCAGGCAGTCGTAAGCCGGCCAGATGTCGTCGACGGCGTAGACCGGCGGCTTGCCCTGGCGCTTGGCGTCGTCCTTCATCA
>JBAIXY010000055.1:0-6606 GCA_037916205.1 Vicinamibacterales bacterium
GTAGTACTTGCGGATGCGCTCGCGGACGGTCTCGGAATTGGCGATGAAGCGGTCGACCCGTTCGGCGGCCTGCCGGTCCCAGACGCGGATGCCCGACAGGACATAGGGGACGAGCGCCTTGACCGGCCGGGGCAGGCCCAGTTCGCTCACATAGGAGTGGGTGTCGGACCAGAGGTAGCGGGTCGGCGTGTGGCAGTAGCAGAGGTGAAGAGTGTCCGGCCGGGTGATAACGCCCTTGGCGAAGGCCGAGGTGCTCGACAGCACGACGTCGAAGTCGTTCAGGTCGTAATGCTCGGTGGCCGCCGGCATGAGCGGCATGAACCACTTGTATTTCTTCAGCGCGAAAGGCACGTCCTGCAGGAAGGAGGTGCGGATGTCCTTGCCGTTGAAGGCCGGACCGACGCGCTTCGGGTCGTAGAGCAGGACGTGGGTCGGCGCCTCCGGCCAGATACGCTGAAAAACCTCGAGCACGCGCTCGGCGCCGCCGTCCTGGATGAGGTAGTCATGTACGAGCGCGACCTTCATAACGCTAGTAAGCGCCTTTGCGGGTCAGCACGACGTAGGGCGTCTTCAGCAGGATCGCCAGGTCGAGCCCCGGCGACCAGTTCTCTATGTAATAAACATCAAGTCTGACCTCTTCGTCAAAGTCCAGGTCGGCGCGGCCGGAGACCTGGGCCAGGCCGGTGATGCCCGGTTTGACGGTGAAGACGCGGCGGTGGTGGTCCTGGTATTTGGCCACCTCCTCGGGCAGGTGCGGCCGCGGCCCGACCAGGCTCATCCGGCCGATGAGCACCAGGAAAAGTTCGGGCAGTTCGTCGATGGAATATTTGCGGATGAACCGGCCGACGCGGGTGATGTGCGGGTCGTCCTTGATCTTGACCAGCGGCCCCTCCTGCCGGGTGTCGAGATGGGCCAGTTCGGTGTAGCGCAGGTTGTGCGTGCCCGGCCGCATCGAGCGGAACTTCAGGTAGCGGAACGGTTTGCCGTGCTCGCCGACGCGGGTGACCGGCGAACCGTCGTCCAGCCGGCGGAAGAACACCGGCCCCTTGGAGTCGAGAACGATGGCCAGGGCGGTCAGGAGCATCACCGGCGACAGCAGGACGATCAGGATGGCGGAGACGACGACGTCGAAGATCCGCTTGATGACCCGTCCCCAGCCGTCGAGACGGGTGCCTTTTACCTCGACGATGGGGATGCCGGCGATCGTCCCGAGATCGATGTTCTTGGCGTGGGTGGCCAGGAGGTCGGCCGAGTAGCGGAAGGTCAGCTGCCGCGACTCGCAGAAGCCGAGGACGCGGCCGAGCTCCTGCCTGCTGACGTCGGGATCGGTGACGATGACCTCGTCCAGGCCGTCGGTCGAGGCCAGTCCGGCCAGGTCCTTTTCCACGGCGTCGTCGAAGCGGGGCACCACCTTGATCAGTTTGTAGCCGTAAGCCTGGCTCTTGGAGAAGGCGGCGGTCAGGGTCCTGGTGGTCCGCTCGTCGCCCCCGACGATCACTACCCGGCGCGTGCCGACGCCGAAGCGGAGCAGCAGGCGCTGGAGCAGGCGGATGGCGATGCGCCCGGCGCTCAGATAGACGACCGACAGCACCCAGGCGGCCAGGATGATGAAGCGCGAGGAGAACAGTTCGCGGCGGAAGAAGACGATGACGATGAAGGTCAGGATGGCCGCAGAAGTGGCGAAGAAGATGCGCGCCAGTTCGGACTTGATCCGGCGCGGCCCGCCGACGGCGTAGAGGCCGGAGAGCGCCAGGAAGAAAACGAAAAGCAGGCCCGCGCCGGCCGCGAGCATCAGATAGTCCTTGAAGGGCAGATCGAAGACCACCGGCCGAAGTGCGGCCAGCCAGCCGAAGCGCAAAGAATAGGCCGTGAGCGCCGCCAGGAAGACCAGGGCGAAATCCAGCGGGACCAGGGCGACGGTGAAGGCCAGATCGCTTCTTTTCATATGGTGTCGCTGTTCATCTTAAAGGTTCAGAGGCTTTGAGGCAATATCGCGGCCCCCGGCCGGGACATAATAAAAGAGAGGCGCGGGCCGCCTCTCTCGGGGGTCAGACGCCGGCGAGCCAGCCCGCCGGGTTCTCCAGCTTGCAGATGGTCTCGGCCCAGAGCCGCAGGAATTCCTCCTGGTGTTCCGGCGCGCGATGGCCCAGGTCGATGTACGGCCGTTCGGCCAGGTGAGCCACCGCCTCGGGGACGAACTCCTCGATCGGCAGGTAGACGGCCAGACCGGACCGGCGGTGCCTGATGATGGCGCTGTCGGTGAGCCGGATGTCCGTCTGGTTGGCCAGCGGGCCGTCGGGGTCGCGTTCGAAGCGGACCTGCCGCATGATCTCGTAGACCGGGCGGAAAGCCGCGGGAAAGATCACGCGGTGCCAGTCCGGCATCGTGGCCGCCACTGCCTGGAGGAAGTGCGCCCGTCCGGCGATCAGGTACCTGGTCCGTCCGCGCTCCTCGAGCTCGTTGAAGTGGCCGGCGCCGATCTGGAAACAGACGTACTTCGCCTTGCCGACGACGGTCAAAACAGATTCCGCCATGACTCGACTCCTCTGAAGCTGAAGGTTAGGAAGGTACTAAAGGACCGGTAAATATGGCCGATTTTTCGCCTTTTGTCAATCCTCGGCCAGCGGCGGGCATTGACAAAGTGCCGTTTTTTAGCTATATTTCAGCCGTTCCTTGAAAAAGGGACCGTTAAGGTCTGCCGGATGATCGCTCCCCACGCAAGTGGGGGGAGGAAAGTCCGAACACCGCTTCGGGCCGCAAGGTCCGGAGAAGAGACAGTCGCTAACGGCGACCGGGAGCAAGGAGGCGGAGCTTTTTTCGAAGAAGCTTCGACGCCCCAAGCCCAGGGAGAGTGCAACAGAAAACACACCGCCCCAGTCCTTGAGACGAGGTCCGCCGCGCAAGCGGCGGCGGGGTAAGGTTGAAAACGCGGGGTAAGAGCCCACGCGGGACCGGCCTTCGCATCAGCGAAGGCCCGGACACGAACCTCCGGGTTCCACTGTCCGGCCATGTGAGTGGCGCCGTGGAAAACACCTGTCCGGTGCAAGAGCAAGTTTGGTAGCTCGCAGTTCCGGGGCATAAAGCTCCGAACGAGGCCGTCAGCAATGACGGTCACAGAGAGATGATCATCCGTCCGGGCGCAAGTCCGGGCGACGGAATTCGGCTTATAGGCAGACCTTGAACGCAAAACCCGCCTCGCAAGGGGCGGGTTTTGATTTTTATCGGCCAAAAATATTCTCGCTTCGAAAAAAATATCCCGCCTTCGGAAGAAGGCGGGATGGCGTTTTTGACGAAATGACAGCCGTCAGGTCGGGGAGCCGATGAAGCGGCGGAGCAGGGCCGAGGGGTCCCAGGGTTCGGCGCCGATGTGCCGCACCAGGTCCTCGTTGTCCCAACTTTCGCCTTTGGCCCAGAGTCCCTTGAGGAACTCGCCGGCCGCCGGCGAGCGGAACCAGTCCGGACCGAAGTCGCGCACGAGCTTCTCGCGCAGCTGCGCTTCGGCCAGCCAGGCCCGGAGGTAATCGGCCGTGTAGAGGTCCTCGTCCATGTCCAGCAGGTAGTGGACGTCGTCGTAGGCCGTGCCGGTGCGGGCCGAGAGGATCTGGCGGTAGGCGAAGGCGTTGTGCCAGTTGTCCAGCGGCTGCTTGCTGAACTCGATCTCGTACTCCAGCTTGCCGATGAACCGGCGCAGGAGGTAGAGATCGGCCAGGTTGAGCCGCTCGGCGACGGACGCGGCCTGGTCGGGGGCGAGGCCGGCGACCGTGGTCAGCCAGCGTTCGTTCTGGACCAGGTACTCGAACAGGAACGAGTAGACCTCGGTCAGCGCGTTCGAGCGGGGCATGGCCCTCATCTCGTAGGTCAGCGACTCCGACGTCAGCGCGTAGTGCCAGGCGTGGCCGGCCTCGTGCAGGAAGGAGGCGTAGTCCTCGAGGCCGCCGCGCGGCTTGATGGACAGATGCACCTCTTCCGGCGGGTTGATGCCCACGCAGAAGGCGCGGCTGTCCTTGCCCGGGCGGTTCGCGGCGTCGATGCGCAGGTTGTCCTGCGTCTCCAGCTCGAGGCCGAGGCCGTGGAACGTCTCCAGGCAGACCGGCAGCAGGCGCCTGGCCGGGAACAGCCGGTCGAATTCGCGCAGGCCGAGGAAGTAGGCCTCGTGGGCCCGGGACATCCCCGGGAACCGCAGCCGCAGGCGCTTGCGCACGTACTCGCGCATGGCCTCCATGTAGGGCTCCTCGGTGGCGGCGAGGACCGGCGACAGCTTCTCGAACAGCTCGGCGAGCGAGATCTTCTTGCGCTTCTCGGCGAAGTCGCGCTCGTTGACGAAGCCTTGCCGGTTCATCGTCCGGAGCAGCAGGCGGTTGTGCTCGATGGCCAGCGGGTTGAGCTTGTCCTCGACGAAGCCGAGGTAGGCTTTCCAGAGGCGCTCGCGGCGCTCCGGGTCCCGGTCGGCGGCCAGCCGCGGCGCGACGTCGTAGTAGGGGACGTTGCGTCCGGCGCAGTGCACCTGGCCGCGGCTCTGCGCCGTGCCCAGGTCGTCCGCGGCCTTGGCCAGCTTGCGGGCGATGAGGCCCTCGAGCAGGCTCCAGGCGGCGCGGTCGTGGCGCTCGATGAGCGCCCGCCCGAACAGGCAGTCGGCCAGGTGGCGGGTGTATTTGACGTTCTTCGGGGAGAAGAGCGACGAATACTTTCCCATCACGCCGGCGAAGTCCTGCTCGGTCTTCAGGCCGTTGCCGACGGCCAGGACCTCGGCGCAGATCGCGCGTTCGTATTCCTCGTAGTCCCAGAGGATCTTCTCGTAGGGGTTCGGCTGGCGGGGAACGTAGGCGAATGGATGGCGATACGCAGCGCGGCCCTTGGCGGGCCGGGCGTTCTTGTTCGGCTTCTTGGCGTTTCTATCGGGAGCCGGTTTCCGGATCTTTCGCATCAATAGCTCCTTTCGACGGCTTGTCAAAGAGCCGAGCAGACCGTAGCCTGCCCGGCTCCTTCTGTCAATGGGTTTTGACGGCGTTCCGCGCTTATTTTTGGGTTTCAGCGGATGCCGATCGCCTTGCGCACCTCGTCCATCGTCTTCTTGGCCGCGACCCGGGCCTTCTTGGCGCCGGCGTCGAGGATCTCGCGGATCTTTTCCGGCTCCTTGGCCAGTTTCTTGCGCTTGGCCCGGAAGGCGGCGAAGTGCTCGCCGATCCGTTCGGCCACCAGGCGCTTCAGGTCGGAGTACTTGATCGGCTGGGCGGCGAAGACGCGGTCGGCCTCGCCCGGTTTGCCGACGAGTTTCAGGATGGTCAGCAGGTTCCAGACGCCGGCCTGGCCGCGCAGGCCTTCGTCTTCGGCGTGGGCGTCGGCGTGGGCGACGAGGGCGTGCTCCAGTTCCTCCTCGGTCATCGACAGGATGCCGGTGGATTCGGTGACCGCGCTCTTCACCTTGTCGTAGATGACGGCGGGTTCGTCGGTCAGGGCGACGTAGGAGCGCTCGCCCAGGCTCTTGGACATCTTCTTCAGCGGATCGTTCAGGCTGCGGATCTTCGGCGTGTCGGTCAGGAGCGGTTCGGCCTCGGGGAAGATCTCGCCGAAGCGGTTGTTGAAGAAGCGGGCCACGTCGCGGGTCAGCTCGATGTGCTGGATCTGGTCGCGGCCGACCGGCACGCGATCGCCCTTGTAGACCAGGATGTCGGCGGCCTGGAGCACCGGGTAGTCGAAGAGCGCGGCGTTGACGTTCTCCTGCTGGCGGCCGGCCTTGTCCTTGAATTGGGTCATCCGTTCGAGGAAAGAGATCGGCGTCACCGTGTTCAGCACCCAGCAGAGCTCGGTGTGCTCGGGCACCTCCGACTGCACGAAGAAGACGCTCTTGGCCGGGTCGAGCCCCAGGGCCAGGAAGTCGGCGGCCAGGTCGAGGACCTGCTGGTGCTTGGCCTTGGGGTCGTAGTTCTCCGAGAGCGAGTGGTAGTCGGCGATGAAGAAGTAGCGGTCGAGGCCGGGCTGGCCCTGGAGCTTCAGGCAGTTGCGGAAAAAACCGGCGTAATTGCCGAGATGCGCCTGGCCGGAGGGCTGGATGCCGGAAACGACGACGTGCTGGGTTTTTTTGGCTGGCATACAGGGGAAGTGTAGCGGAACAGGCGGGTCTCGGAAAGGGCTTAAGGCGCCCGGGCGGCGCGCCGCGTTCCGAACCTTCCGGCCGCGTTTGTTCAATGGGCTCCGAAATGAGAAAATATACATATGGAAACTGGAATGGAGGTCCAGCAATGTCCGTCATGCGGCTATCCGGCTTATGCCGGTCACGCTTCGGATTGCCAGTTCAACCGCGAAGAGCGGCCCGCCGGTCCGGAGACGACGGCGGCTTCCGCGCCGGCCGAGCCCGGGGCGGCGGCGGAAAGAACGAACGAGGCCGGGCATGATCAGTTGAAGATCGAGCGCGAACGGATCGTTTCGCTTTTGAAAAACCGACCGACCGCGGGCGAGCGCGAGTCCCTGGTCAAACGCAAAGAGGAGATCGACGCGCTTCTGGCCCAGGCCGCGCCCGAGACCGGGGCCGCCGGTTTCCGTGAGCGCCTGGCGGAACTGGCCGCCGGCCTGCCGCGGCCCAAGGAGGGCGAAAGATTTTCCGAGCTG
>JBAIXY010000056.1:0-9841 GCA_037916205.1 Vicinamibacterales bacterium
TAGGCGACCAGTTCGGCGGTGTAGGCCGGCCGGCAGTTCTGGCAGCCGAGGCTGTTGATGTGGATGTTGGTCTTGATGCCGAGCTCCTTGTAGAACAGGTAGGACAGCAGGACGATCTCGGCGTCGAGCACCGGATGGCCGTCGCCGAAGACCTCGAAGCCGACCTGGGAGTGCTGGCGCAGGCGGCCGTGCTGGGGACGCTCGTAGCGGAACATCGGGCCCACGTAATACAGCTTGACCGGCTGCGGCAGGCTGAACATGCCGTGGTTGATGTAGGCCCGGACCAGCGGCGCCGTCCCCTCGGGCCGCAGGGTGACGTTCTCGCCGCCCTTGTCGATGAAAGAGAACATCTCCTTCTCGACCACATCGCTCTGCTTGCCGGCCGAACGGACGAACAGCGCGGTCTCTTCGAGCGCCGGCGTGTCGATCCGGTCGTAGCCGTAGGACCTGGCGATGTTCTCGATCTTGCGGTTGATGAAACGCCAGAACTTCTGCTCGGCGGGAAGCGTGTCCCTCATGCCGCGCAGGAGCTGAGGAGTGGAGACCGGGCGGCCGGAAGGTTTCGGGGCGGCCGCGGCGGGCGTTTCGGCCCGGGCCGCCGCCGGCTTGGCGGGTTTGGCGGTCTTGGGTTTGTTGGCGCCGACTTTCTTGGGCTTTGGCATAGTGCGCATGGGCTACTTTCGAAGGGATGGGTGTTGGACGGTCATTTCAGGACGGAGAGGCCGGCCGGAGAACCGAAGACCTTGAGCTTCTCGGGCGGCCAGCCGCGCAGCCAGACGCGGCCGACGATGAACGAGCGCTGCACCGGACCGAAGATGCGCGAGTCGAGGCTGGCGGTCCGGTTGTCGCCCATCAGGAAATATTCGTCGCTGGCCAGCTGGACGTCCTTGTCGCCCGACGTGCGGGTGCTGCCGAGGTAGGAGGTCTCGTCCAGCACTCTCCCCTCTTTCTGGCCGGGATCGTAGATCTTGACCTGGCCGCCGGAGATGACGACGCGCTCGCCGGGCAGGCCGATGACCCGCTTGATGAAGAACTGCCGCGGGTCGTTGGGGTAACGGAAAACCACGATGTCGCCGCGCTCGGGCGTTGAAAAACGGTAGCTGATCTCGTCGATGATCAGGTACTCGTGATCGTAGAAGTTCGGCTCCATCGACGCCCCCTTGACGTAAAAGGGCTGGATCAGGAAGTACCGGATCGGGATGATCACGGCCAGGGAGATGATGACCACGTGCAGCAGCTCGCCGGCGAACTGAAGCGCCTGCGAGGTAAGCGACCTGGTCTCGTTCTTGTCGTTCTTCTGATCGGCAGTTTGTCCGGCGTCCGCGGACCCGGACGTCTTGATCGGCATTTCCGGCATATTTATCGCTCGCTGCGGCCTTGGCGGGCCGCCTTTTGGCTTATTCGTTCAGGCTCGGCCGGTCCGGTCATCGGCAAACTGGTGGGCGTGAGTGGATTCGAACCACTGACTTCTGTCGTGTGAGGACAGCGCTCTAACCAACTGAGCCACACGCCCGCGCCCTCCAGTGTGCCGACGACCGCTTTTTTGGCTCCCGAAGCGGCCTTCCGGTCCGGTTTTCGGGGGTCAGAACGGCCATTTTCCGCCCAAAAGTAAAGAAACTGTAACACAAGGCCAACTAATCGCCAAGCCCCGCCCCCGAGAGTGGAAAACTCGCCGTTTTAAGGCTTGCCAAAATGCCCCTGATGCCTAAGAATATAGTAATGAAAGACCGGCGCGGACCGCGGTCTATCCGCCCGGCCGCCTGTTCAACCCGCGAAACATGAAACTGATGAAGGTCAACCTGCTCGCCAAAGGGCCGCAACTCAAGACCAAACCCGCCACCGGTAAACAGCCGGTGAAATTTGTCTTGGCGGCGGTCTGGCTCCTGGCCATCTTCGCCCTTTGTTTCGGGCTCGGCCGGCTGTCGCTCTCGGAGACGGCCTCTGCCGCCCTGGCCAGCCTGAACAACCTGCCGATCATCAAGCAGATGCACCTGATCGGCAGCCCCGACCGGCAGCTTGCCGGCGAGGCCGAGGATCGCATCAATGTCCTGGTGCTGGGCATGGGCGGCGACGGCCACGAGGGGCCGCTGCTCACGGACACGATCATGGTCGCGAGCATCAGGCCGTCGGATCGGAAGGTGGCGCTCCTGTCCATCCCCCGCGATCTGCTCGTCCCGCTCTCCGACTACGGCTGGCGGAAGATCAACGCGGCCAACGCCTTCGGCGAACTGAACGCGCCCGGCCGCGGCGCGGACTTTTCCCGCACCGCGCTCGAAGGGCTGCTCGGCCTAGACATCCCCTACTACATCCGCCTCGATTTCAGCGGCTTCGAGAAGATCGTCGACGATGTCGGCGGGATCGACGTCTATGTCGACCGGAACTTCACCGACGTCTCCTATCCGACGAATGACTACGGTTACCGCACCGTGTCCTTCAAGAAAGGCTGGCAGCACATGAGCGGCGACGACGCCCTGGAGTACGTGCGCTCCCGCCACGGCAACAACGGCGAGGGATCCGACTTCGCCCGGGCCCAGCGCCAGCAGAAGGTGCTGGCCGCGCTGAAGGACAAGATGTTCAGCTTCAACACGCTCCGGAACCCGTCCAAGATCAGCAACCTGCTGGCGGAACTGCAGTCCAACGTCTCCACCAACCTCCAGGTCGGGGAGATCCTGCGGCTGGCCAAGATGGGCCAGGGCATCGACCCGGCCGACGTCATCCATAAGGTGATCGACGACGGCCCGAAGTCGCCGCTGACCTCGACCATGCTGAACGGGGCCTACGTGCTGGTGCCCCGCAATGACGACTGGGGCCGCCTGCGCCAGGTGGCTGACGGCATCTTCCTGGCCGCCACTGACGTCGCCAGCGTCACGCCGCCGCCCGAACCGCCGGCCGAAAAAACGCGGGTCGAGATACAGAACGGCACCGGCCAGGCGGGCCTGGCCCGCGAGGCGGCCGCCAAGCTGGCCAACATCGGCTTCGTGGTGGTCAAGATCGGCAACGCCGCGTCGTTCTCCTACCGACGCACGACCATCTACGACCTGACCGGCGGGCGAAAGGACGACCAACTCGAAGAGCTCAAGAAGGCCTTCTCCCCCGATCCCGTCGAGGTCGCCAGATATCCCCTGCCCTCCGGCGGCGACGCGGTCGCCTCTCCCGACTTCCTGGTCATCCTGGGCAAGGACCTGACCGACCTGACCGCCGGCGCCGGCGAGAGCGACGGCGGCCGGGGCTGAACCGCACCGTTATGGATATCCGAACGAAGATCACGCCCGTCGTCGCCATCGTCGGCCGGACCAACGTCGGCAAGTCGACGCTGTTCAACCGTCTGCTCGAGGCGCGCAAGGCCCTGACCTCGCCCCTCGCCGGCACGACCCGCGACGCCAACTACGGCCATTTCCACTGGCGCGGCCAGACGCTGACCGCGGTGGATACCGCCGGCCTGGACCTGACCGCCGACACCGCCACCGAGGAAAGCCTGAAGCGTCAGGCGCAGGCGGCCATGCTCAAGGCCGACATCATCATCTTCGTGGTCGACATCAACGACGGCGTGATGCCGCAGGACCGGGCCCTGGCCCGGCATCTTCAGCGGTCCGGAAAGAAGGTCATCCTGGCCGCCAATAAGGCGGACGGACCGAAGATCCGCCGACTGGCCGACTCCCCCGACTGGCTGAAGCTCGGCTTCGGCGAACCCCAGCCGATCTCGGCCGCCAACGGCTCGGGCGTCGGCGACCTGCTCGACCTCGTGGCCGATGAGGTCAAGCGGCAGAAACTGGACTCGAAGCCGCTGCCGGACGTCGACGTCAAGATCGCCGTCATCGGCCGGCCCAACGTCGGCAAGTCCACCCTGCTGAACGCCCTGGCCGGCGAGGAGCGGGTCATCGTCAGCGAGGTCCCGCACACCACCACCGAACCGCAGGACACTCTGCTGACCTTCGAGGACGCCGAGGGAAGCGAGAAGCACGCCCTGATCGTCGACACGGTCGGCATCCGCAAGCACGCCAGGATCGAACGCGGGCTGGAGGAACTGGGCGTGCGCATGAGCCTCGCCGAGCTGCGCGAGGCCGACGTGGCCTTCCTGGTCATTGACGCGGCCCAAGGCGCCGACCTTCAGGAGAAGAAACTCTCCAGCCTGATCGAAGAAAGCAGGCTCGGGGTGCTGCTGGTCATCAACAAGTGGGACCTGGCCTCGGAACGCAAGCTCGGTCCGGCCGACGAATACCGCCGCTACCTCCAGGCGCGCTTCCCCTTTCTCGACTGGGCGCCGCTGGCCTTCATCTCGGCCAAGACGGGCAGCCACGTGAACCGGCTGCTCAACTACGCCCTGGACATCGACGCTCAGCGCCGGCGCGAGATCCCGCAGGCCGACCTCGACGCTTTCATCGAAAAGCTGAAGAAGATCCATCACGCCTCTTTCAGGCGCGGCGAGAAGCGGCCCAAGGTCTACGGCATGACGCAGACCGGCACCAAGCCGCCGGTGTTCACGCTGGTCGTCCAGGACAAGGAGACCCTCCACCCCAACTTCCTGCGCTTCGTCGAGAGACGGCTGCGCGAGGAGTTCGGTTTCACCGGAACGGCGATCAAGATCCTCGGCCGCGAGATCGAAGCGCGAAGCGTATGATCAGGCTCGTCGTCGGACTGGGCAATCCAGAAGCTGAAGGCTACAAGGATACGCGGCATAATGTCGGCCAGAGCGTTATAAAAATACTCGGCACCGTCTACGCCGAACATTTTGAAGACTTCGGGGATTTCGTTTTGAACAAGAACTTTCGGGCCTACCTTGCCAGTGGCAAGATCGGGGATGAAAAAGTGTTATTGATGTATCTGGCGGTCTACATGAACGAGTCCGGAGGTCCGGTCCAAAAAGTCGCCAGCTTCTGGAAAATAGAACCTAAAGATATTCTCGTGGTCTTCGACGATAAGGAAATACCTCTCGGTAAACTTCGGATCCGGATGAACGGCTCGGCCGGCGGGCACAACGGCATGCGCTCGATCATCGAACGGTTGGGGACCAAGGACATCCCGAGGCTGCGCGTCGGGACCGGGACGGCACGCTCGGCACGAGCCGACGCCGCCAGGTTCGTCCTCGGCAAGTTCTCCCCGGCCGAAAGAAAAGCGATCAAAGAGGCCGAAAAGCGCGCCGCGGAAGCCGTGGAAACGGCGCTCAAGGAAGGCCTGACGGCGGCAATGAACAAGTACAACGAATAAAGGCGGTCCGCGGACGCGGGCCGCTTTTGCATTTGACGAATGAAAGCCGATGCATTAGGTTGCGGCCCATGTCCGAAGAAGACATCGGCCGCCTGACCGCGCTCGTCCGCTATCGGCGCCTGAGCGCCGGCGTGCTGAACATCCTGCTGGCCGGCTTCGGCTCGGTCGGGAGGCTCTGGGCCGCCTCGGCCCCGGAACTGGCGGCTGCCGGCCTGACGCCGGAAGAATCGTGCCGACTGCACGCCTGCCTGCGGACGGCGCGCCCGGAACGGGAGCTGGCCCTATTATATAAGGAAAGAGTATCGGCCATCGCCGATGACGACCCTGCTTATCCTCTCCTGCTGAAAGAGACCGCCGACCGGCCGCCCGTCCTGTTCCTGCGCGGCGATCCCCGGGCGCTTGGACGCGAGCCGGCCCTGGCCGTGGTCGGGACCCGCAGGATGACCGCTTACGGCCAGACCGCCTGCCGGCTGATCTGCCGGCCGGCGGCCGAGGCCGGCGCCTGCATCGTCAGCGGCCTGGCTCTCGGGCTGGACGCGGCGGCTCACGAGTCGGCGCTGGCCGCTGGCGGCGTCACGGTCGCCGTGCTGGGCTCGGGCCCGGACCGGGCCAGCGTGGCTCCCCGCACCAACTGCCGGCTGGCCGAATCGCTGATCGCGGCCGGCGGCGCGCTGGTCTCCGAATACCCGCCGGGCACGCCGCCGCACAAAATGAGTTTCCCGATGCGCAACCGGATCATCGCCGGCCTCTGCCGCGCGGTCCTGGTGATCGAGGCGGCGGCCAGGTCCGGCGCCCTGATCACCGCGGCGGCGGCGCTCAACTACGGACGCGAGGTCCTGGCCGTGCCCGGCCCGATCACCTCGCCCGCTTCGGCCGGGACCAACGATCTGATCCGGCAAGGCGCGGCTCCGGCCCTCTCGGCCGAACAGGTGCTGGCCGTCCTAGGCATCGGACCGCGGCCGGCTGCCGTCACCGACGACGATCCGGTGCTCCGGGCGCTCAGCGACGGCCCGCTGACCATCGACGAAATAGCCTTAAAAACAGGCTGGCGCGCCGGAGCGGTCATGGCCGCCGTCTCATCGCTCGAGATCGCCGGCCGCCTCGCCCGCAATTCGGACGGGACGGCGGCCAGGTTTGACAGCCCCGACCAAAGACGGCTACCCTGACAAACACACCGATTTTTAACGACCGGAACGCGGCACGGATACGCCAATTATGAAAAAAAGAACCGACCTGGTCATCGTCGAATCGCCGACCAAAGCGAAAACCATCTCGAAATTCCTGGGCAAGGGCTACAAGGTCCTTTCCTCTTTCGGCCACATCCGCGACCTGCCGAAAAAGGAGCTCGGCGTCGACGTCGAACACGACTTCCGGCCGAAGTACGTCATCCCGACCAAATCCAAGAAGATCGCCGGCGAACTGAAGCGCGCCGCTGCCGGCACCGACACCGTCTATTTCGCGTCCGACGAAGACCGCGAAGGAGAGGCCATCGCCTGGCACCTCAGGGAGCTCCTCGACCTGCCGTCCGAGCGCACCCGGCGCATCACTTTCCACGAGATCACCGAGGAGGCCATCAAGAGATCGCTGGAGACGCCCCGCGACATCGACCTGCGGCTGGTGGACGCCCAGCAGGCGCGGCGGGTGCTCGACCGCCTGGTCGGCTACGAGCTGTCCCCCTTCCTCTGGCGCAAGGTAGCCCGCGGCCTTTCGGCCGGCCGCGTCCAGTCGGTCGCCGTCAGGCTAATCGTCGAGCGCGAACGCGAGATCCAAAAATTCGTCCCCCAGGAATATTGGTCGGTCGAGGCCCTGCTTACCAAACCGGGCAGCGAACCCTCGTTCACCGCCCGCCTGGTCAGGCGCGGCGGCGAGACGCTGGACAAGTTCGCCATCGGGAGCGCCGCGGCCGCGGACGAGATCCTGGCCGCCCTTAAGGATGCCGCCTGGCGCGTGGCCGCGGTGGACCGCAAGACGGTTTTCCGCAGCCCGCTGCCGCCGTTCACCACCTCGACCCTGCAGCAGGACGCCAACAACAAGCTGGGTTTCTCGGCCAAGCAGACCATGATGATCGCCCAGCAGCTCTACGAAGGCGTGGACATCGGCGCCAAGGGCCCGACCGGCTTGATCACTTACATGCGCACCGATTCGCTGAACCTGGCCGAGAAGTTCATCTCCGGAGCCCGCGATTACCTGCGCGGCCATTTCGGCCCCGAGGCCGTGCCGGAAGAACCCCGGCGCTATAAGACCAAGTCGAAGTCGGCACAGGAGGCCCACGAGGCCATCAGGCCGACCGACCCGGCCCTCACGCCGGACGACGTCGCTCCTCATCTGGATGACCACCAGCGCAAGCTCTATGAGCTGATCTGGCGGCGGGCCGTGGCCTCGCAGATGGCCGACGCCCAGATGTCCACCACCGGCGCCGATATCGACGCCGATACCCGCGGCGACGGCGCGACCGTCTTCACCTTCCGGGCCTCGGGCACGACCATCGTCAAGAAAGGCTACCTCGAGGTCTACGAATCCGAGATCAAGGAGACCCTGCTGCCCGAGCTGGCCGAGAAGGACGAGCTGGAGGCCGGGCCGGTGACGCCGAAACAGCACTTCACCGAGCCGCCGCCGCGCTACACGGAAGCCTCGCTGGTCAAGACGCTCGAAGAGAACGGTATCGGCCGGCCTTCGACCTACGCCCCGACCATCACCACGGTCATCGACCGCGGCTACGTCAAGAAAGAGAACAAGAAACTGGAGCCGACCGAGCTGGCTTTCCTGGTCAACGACCTGCTGGTCGCCCACTTCCCCGACATCGTCGACTACCAGTTCACGGCGCACATGGAGGACGACCTCGACGAGATCGCCGAGGGGCGCAAGGAATGGGTGCCGGTCGTCCGCGAGTTCTACGGGCCGTTCAAGAAGAACCTGACGGCCAAGGACGCCGAGATCTCCAAGAAGGACGTGGCCGAGGAGGCTACCGATGAGGTCTGCGAGAAATGCGGCAAGCCGATGGTGGTCAAGTACGGGCGCTACGGCAAATTCCTGGCCTGCTCCGGCTTCCCGGCCTGCCGCAATTCCAAGCCCTTGCCAGGAGCCGGCGATAAGCCGGGCGCGGCCGCGCCGGTCATCGACGAGAAATGCCCCAAGTGCGGCGCCCCGATGGTCCTGCGACGCGGCCGCTTCGGCGAGTTCATCAGCTGCTCCAATTACCCGGAGTGCAAGACGACCAAACCGCTGCTCAAGAAGATCGGCGTCAAATGCCCGAGCTGCAAGGAAGGCGACATGGTCGAAAAGAGGACCAGGACCGGCAAGATCTTCTACGCCTGCTCGCGCTACCCCGACTGCAAGTTCGCCCTCTGGTCCAGGCCGACCGGCGAGAGCTGCCCCAAGTGCGGCTCGCCCCTGGTCTTCGCCAAGGCCGATACCGTGCGCTGCTCCAACAAGGAGTGCGGCTACGAGCGGCACGTCGAGAAATAGCCCCGCGCCCTGCCCGCAAGGCGCCGAGGGGCACAATTGAGCCGGAACCCGCGGGCGGCACAAGCCCGCCCTTTCCGAACAGGCCGGAATAGCCTTTAATAAAGGAAGGAACCGGCTCCGATTATGGAGATCAGCTGCGACAACCTGCTGAAAAAGATCAAGACCTACAACCCTGGCGCCGACCTGGACATGGTCAGGCTGGCCTTCGAATTCGCCGATTCGGCCCACGCCGGCCAGAAACGCGCCTCGGGCGAGCCCTACATCATCCACTCGCTGCGCACCGCCGAGCACCTCGCGGACATGCGCCTGTCCGGGCCGATCGTCATCGCCGGCCTGCTGCATGACGTCCCCGAGGAGACCAAGGTCGGCCTGGAGGATATCCGCAAGAATTTCGGCGACGACATCGCCTCGATGGTCGCCGGCATCACCAAGCTGGGCAAGATCAAATACCGCGGCATAGACCGCTACGTCGAGAACCTGCGCAAGATGTTCGTGGCCATGGCCTCGGACGTGCGGGTCATCCTGATCAAGTTCGCCGACCGGATGCACAACCTGGAGACCCTGGACGCCCTGCCGCCGGAGAAGCGGCTGCGCATCGCCCTGGAGTCGCTGGAGATCTACGCGCCCATCGCCAACCGCCTGGGCATGAACGAGATCAAGAGCCGCATCGAGGACCTGGCTTTCCGCTACGCCATGCCCGAGGAATACGAGTGGGTCTCGGCCATGGCTCAGTCGGCGGTCAAGGTCAAGAAGAGCTACACCGACAAGATCCGCAAGATCGTCGAGCACGATCTGCGCAAGGCGGCCGTGCCTTTCATCCGCATCGACGGCCGGGTCAAGCACCTCTACAGCCTCTACCGCAAACTCCTCAAGCACGAGCGGGACATCGTCCAGATCCACGACCTGATCGCCCTCAGGGTGATCGTGCCGCGGGTGGCCGACTGCTACGCCGCGTTGGGCATCATCCACCAGAAATGGAAGCCGTTAAAAGGCCGGATCAAGGACTACATCTCCGTGCCCAAGCCCAACGGCTACCGTTCGCTGCACACCACCGTCTTCTGCGAGGACGGCGAGATCGTCGAGTTCCAGATCCGGACCGAGGAGATGCACGAGGAGGCCGAGCGCGGCATCGCCGCCCACTGGCAGTACGACGAGGACGGCAAGCGCGCCT
>JBAIXY010000057.1:0-8911 GCA_037916205.1 Vicinamibacterales bacterium
CCTTTCGCCGTACTCGACCAGCCTGGCCTCCGGCCAGACGACCACGGTCACCGCGACGGCCTATGACCCCGACGGCGTGGCCACGGTCTACATCTACGTCAACGGCGCGGTGGCCCAGACCTGTCCGCAGTCCGGCACCAACGCCAACGCCACCTGTTCGGTAGCGCTCAACGGCTCCAATTACTCTGCCGGCACGACCATCGCCGTCTACGGTCGCGAGGTCGACAGGACCGGTACCGGCGCTGCCAATTCCGCGACTCAGAACCTGGCCATCAGCACGTCCTCCTCATCGTCGGGCGGCAGCGGCACCGGCACGGTCGCCATCTATCTTACGCCTAACGTTGCGTCGCTGGGCGCGGGCGGGTCGCTGGTGGTCACGGTCAACGGTTACGACCCGGCAGGCCTGGCTTACGTCAATATTTTCGTCAACGGAACGCAGTTGCAGTCGTGCCCTCAGGGAAGCTCTTGGCCGCTGGGCGCAAGCTGCTCAGCCACTTTGTACCGGAGCAATTACGGCCAGACCGGTTCGGTGTCCGTCTACGGCCAGACCGTTAACCGGAACACCGGCACGACCAACTCCGAGACCAGGACGATCACGCTTAATTGACGGTCAACGGGAGACCGGGCGCCCGGCGGCGCCCGGTTTTTGGTGCCGATAAATGGACGCTCAGATCGCCCGTGACGGGGCGTTGACCGGAGCGCCGTAGCGGGTTCAGGACATCGCGCCGGAAAAATGGTAAAATATGGACAGGTCGGCTAACAAAACTAACCGCGCATCAATATGGCCAGGGCCGTGACGTCGTTTGTAATGCGGCGTTTTTTTGCGGATAAAAAGGCGTTTATCCGCGCATTTCGGTCCGTTGGCCCGGCAAGACGCATATGAGACTGGTCTGGAACGAAGGCTACAATTTGGGTCTGGCCATAGTTGACGAACAGCACCGGAACATTCTTGACCGGACCAACAAACTTACCGACGCGGCCGAACCTCCTTGCGAGCCGGGTTCGGTCTGCGACGCGCTGGAAGACCTGCTGACCTACGCCCATTATCATTTTCTGATGGAAGAGGACCTGTTCGCCAGGTTCCGTTATCCGGGAGCGGCGAAACACGTCGCCCTGCACGATCAGTTCCGCCAAAAACTCAGAGAATACATCGAGACCATCAAGAAGCGCGAGGCCGAGGTCGAAACGGTCGCCTCCGAAGCCGCTTTGTACGCGTCGAAATGGCTCTTCGGCCACGTGCTCAATCACGACAAGAAGTATCGCGATTTTCTCCGGGACCATGGCATGTAGGCCGGACGCCGGAGTGTTCGCGGAACGGACATAAAAACCGCGGCCGTTCGAGCGGCCGCGGTCGCGTGTCGGTCCGTTTCATTGCGCCGGAACCTGGACCCAGTCGGATAATCCCTGGACCACGTTGCCGGCCGCGTCCACGACCACGGCATGGTCGTCCTGCGTGTAATTATCGGTGTCCTTGACCGGGTCGTCATCCGTCAGGTTCTGTTCGACGAAATACAGCTGCTCGCCGGGCTTCAGGTCGTACTGCTGGCTTTGGTAACCGGGTTTATTGGCCTCCAGGATGATCCGCGTCGTGCCGTCCGGCTGAGCGGTCTTCGTCATCTTGAAACCGGACAGGGCCGCCTTGGCATCCGCGGAGAGAGGGTCCGAAGATATCAGGTAGGCGTTCTTATAGTACGGCTGGTCCGCGAATTTGTTGCTCGCGGGCGCGGCGGCTTGCTGACCGGTTCCCGCCGGCGACGGTCCGTAACAGCCGGCGCCAATGAGCGCCAGAACGGCCAGCGCCGGAATGATGATCTTCTTCATAAGTTCGCACGTCCAGGTGGATTTAACCCAGCCTATTTTATCACGAAAAAAGCCGCGGACAAACCGCCTGTCCGGGGCCGGCCGGCGCCGGACAGGCATTAGAAAAGTTTTTGGGATGGTGCTACAATATTTACAGAATCTTTGTCTATCGGCTAGCCCTATGGCGGGGAAAAAAGGGGACAAGAAAGAGGTGAAGGTCGAAGCCCAGCCCGAATCGGCGCGGAAGAAGATATTGATGATCGATGACGACCAGTTCATCAGCGAGCTCTTCAGGCTCGGGTTGGAGAGCGCCGGGTTCGACATCATGGTGGCCCACGACGGCATCGTTGGCATCGAGTTGGCCGAAAAGCGCGCGCCGGACGTCATACTCCTCGATCTGCTCATGCCGGTCATGGACGGTTTCGAGACCCTGATCAGGCTGAAGAACAACCCCAAGACCTCGAAGATCCCGGTGTTCATGCTGTCGACCATGACGCACGGCGAGGATATGGCCCGGGCCAAGGCACTCGGCGCCGTGAACTACTTCGTCAAAACGCAGGTCACGCCGACGCAGTTGGCCGAGGACCTCAAACGTTTGCTGAAGATCAAATAGGTTTCGGTCGCGCCAGTTCGCAGTTCCGCCGCCCGTCCGCCGGGGCGGTTTTTCGTGCCGCCGGACCCCGAAAGACGTGTTTGACTTCACCCATGCGGCATGACAAGATTCACCGGCTCTTTTGACAACGGAGGCCCAGATGGCCACTAAGCGATATCTGGTGGGCGGGCCGGCGAATTCCGGCAAGAGTACGTACATCCTGTCGCTGACCAGGCGGCTGAACGAGGGCCACGGGCTCCGCGCCCGGGCCGTCGAGCTGGACGTCTGGTCCGGGTCCTATCCGGCTTTCCGGGGTGAGGTCTCGTTCAAGGACCGGCCGAAGCATTCCGGTCTCGACTGGGACTGGAAGACCCCGCTCGATGAGCGGCTGCGGGAATTCAATGGCGCGGCCGAGGATCTGGTCTTCGGCGACCTGCCGGGGGCGAAGATCGACGCGGCCACCGACTACATGTGCACCGCGGCCCAAGCCGACGGCGCCATCGTCGTCAGCCGGACGCTCGACGGCCTTAAGCAGTGGCGGGAAGCCTTCGAGGCGCGCGGCATCCGCGTCGTCCACGAATGCCTATCCATCCAGGGACGCGAGCCGCTCGTGCTCCGCGACCTGGGACGATCCGTCGACCCGGGCCACGCCGACGTCGCCGCCTTCGCCAGCCGCGTCATAGCCGCCGCCGACCCCTGGTCGGACGAGCGGTTGAGGGCGGCCGAAGAGCGCTTCCTGACCATCTTCCGGCTGAACTACATGCGGCGCAGCCGCACAGCGCACGGCCTGGACCACAACTTGGGCGCCCCGCTGAAGAAGCCGCTGCTCATCCTCGGTGAAGAGCTCAAGCTCCTGGCCATGAGGAATTTCGAGCGGCTGGCCAGGGACGTCCTGGCCTCGCCCAGGCCGGCCCGATGGACCGCCGGATTCTTCCGCGACGCCTGCGAGCGCTGGTTCGACCTGTCCAATGACGGCATCTGCGGCCCCGACCTGTACGAGGAGGAGTTCGAGGTCCTCAAGCAGGACGCCGTGCTGGCCGAAAGGGCCCGCGGCGTCTCGGTGCGGGTCAATCCGCGCTACCGGGTCTGGGCGGCCGAGCACACGCTGATGAAGACGCCGCCGCTGCTCCTCGAGGAGCAGATGGAGCTGTTCTACGGCCGTCTGGCCCAGCTGGCCGCCGCGGCCGAGGCGCGGCATCCGTCCTGGAACGACGTCATCGAGATCATGGCCTACGCCGACCTGATGACCGACGGCGAGCTGCGGCCCTGGCTCGACGGCTGCGGCCGCTTGGCCACGGTCCTGGTCATGTGGCTAGCCCGAACGCTGGGCGCGCCGCTGCCGCTCTTCGCGGCCAGCAAGGAGGTCCACAAGATGACCATCCGCGACCTGGACCGCCACCGGCTCTACTTCCTGGAGTGCATCAGGAGGGCCGGGCAGGAGCACCCCTAGCTCCTCTTAAACCCGCACGGGCATTGCCTTGCGGGTTTTTCTTTGGCAAAATCAGGCTAGAAGCACATATGCGCCGACTGCACATCGGACTCGATTTCGACGGGGTGTTGAGCGATTGCGGCAAGCTCAAATCCGAGGCCGCCAAGCGCTTTTTCGGCGTCGACATACCCAGCGAGAAGTTCAAGAAGGAACTGGTGGTCGGCACCGGGCTGCTGACCCTGGAGCAGTACCGCGAACTTCAGCAGATCGTTTACGCCACCAGAGAGGTCGGCCTGAAGGCCGAGCCGGTCGAGGGCATGCTGATCCACCTGCCGCGGCTGCTGGAGGAGGGCCACCGCGTCCGCATCGTAACTTCGCGCAGCGGCCCGCAGCTCGAGATCGCCCAGGAGTGGGCCCTGAAGCGCGGACTGATCGTCGACTTCATCGGCATGGGTTACGGCAAGAGCAAGGCCGGCGCGGCCGCCGGAATGGACCTGTACGTCGACGACGACCTCGACAAGCTTGAGCCGCTGGTCGGCGTCGTGCCGCACCGTTATCTGTTCTCCTGGGGTTACAACCGGCATCTGGACGAGACCGGCGTGGCCAGCCGCGTGGCCTCGTGGCAGGAATTGTACGACCGGATCTGCGGACTGGCCGCCGGCACCTGAATCAGTACGTCGCCGCGGCTGCTGCGGGCGGTGCGCCGGAGACCACGGCGCATTTTGTTTTTTCGACCGCGTCGCCGTTAGGTGTGGTATAATAAATATCGTCGCTTAGGCGGCGGTATATCGGCTAATTATTTTCATCACTCGCCCTGTCTAAAAGGATCCTTTTGGCGGCAGCGGCGGTCCTGCTCTTCGTCGGCGCGGGCTGCGTCGGCGGCCAGCCGGTCAGCCAGCCTCCGGCGGGCGGCCAAACGCCGACCTCGTCAACGCCGTCCGACGCGGTCGACCAGGCCGTCAACAATATCGTCAGCGACGAGCAAAAAGGCGCTGATGCGACCGGTCAGGAAGCCGGCGATACTTCGGAACTTAACGCCGCCAACAGCGAGACCAACGCTTTTGGCGAAACCGACTATGGCGTTCAATGATCGGCGACATATCATGGCCGCAGCCGGCCTGGCCGTCGGTCTGCTTCTGCCCATAGTGGTCGGCGCCGCGGCGCGGCCGGCGACTAAGGACGGCCAGACGGGCGGAGCCAATTTCTGCTCCGTGCTGTCGGCGCGCACCGGAACGGAGCGGTTCGTCGGGCGTCTGGGACAGATGCAGGACAACCTCCAGGCCCGGCGCGATCAGGTGGCCAACAGGCTGCAGGCGGTGCGCGGTCAGCGCGACTCCAACTTATCGACGCTGCGCGACCAGGCCGACACCAAGCGTTCCCAGGTCTATGCGAACCTGGAACAGAAATTCGCGGGCGATGCGGCCAAGCAGGCCATCCTGGCCTTCCAGCAAGCGGTAGAGGCCGCGGTGAAAGTAAGACGGGACGCCATTAACGTTGCGTTGGACGCCTTCCGCAAGGGGCTGGACGATGCTCTGGCTGCCCGCAGGAGCGCCATCGACGCGGCGGTCACGGCGCTGTCCAACGCGCTGACGGCGGCTGAAAAGAAAGCTACCGATGCCTGCGCGGCCGGCACCGATCCGGCCACGGTGAGGCAGCAATTGCTGGCGGATGTCTCCGCCGCGAGGACCCAGTATCGTGATGCGGTCCAGGCCGCCCAGAAGGTCGGGACCTCGGTCCAGGGCCTGATCGACGCCAGGAAAGCGGCCATGGACAAGGCCAAGGCTGATTTCCAGGCGGCCATGGACAAGGCCAAGGCTGACCTGAAAGCTGCCCTGGCGGCCGCTCAACCGGCCCCCAGCGCGAATACCAACTCGGCCAACGTCAATCAATGATCGGCCGAATATCGGATAGACCAAAAAACCCGCTGTCGACCGACAGCGGGTTTTTTCATGGCGCGATCACGTTCACTTATCGCTGCGCTTGCCGAAATATTGGCTTAGGACGTCCTTGGAACGCGCCAGGACGCCGATCACCTTGATGAAATTGTTTCGAAGCTGGTCCGGCATGTCCGTGCGGGACGAGATGTCGGCGTTCAGGCGATCCAGCGCGGCCTCGTGTCCCAGCCCTCCCCGCGACCGGTAGGCCTGGTATTTGTCGACCGCAACCAGCAGTTCGGTGCCTTCGAGCACCTCCAGCACCTGGGCCTCGGCCGGCACGTGCTGCAGGTCCAGGCCGGCCGGATTCTGGCGTTCCAGCAGGTGGTGAGAGGCGGCGATCTTGACCAGGTCCTCGTCCAGGCCCGGACCGCGGTCATCCTTGAGTATCTTGTAGGTCCATTCGGCGTGGCGCCGCCAGAAATCGACCATCGGAGCTTTCTCCGGATCGATCCCGGCCTCGCGGAGCGCCGCGAACACCCGCTCGCGGTCGGGCAGGTCCTGTTCGTCGGCGAATTCGGCGACGCTCTTGGCGCGCCCTTCGGCGAAAGGGTTGAACGGCCGGCCGGGAGGAACGAAGAGACGGCGGACGGCGTAATTGAATTCGTCCTCCGGTCCGGGCGGACCGGATTTGCCGATGTCGTGAAGCGCGGCGGCCCTCATCAGCCGCTCCGGGCCCTCGTCCTTCAGGTCCAGTTCGTTCTTGAGCTCGCCGTAGACCGAGCGGATGATCCGGGCCATGGCCAGGCTGTCCTCGAAATGCGCGCCCAGTTCCGCCAGGCGCCGCCTGATCTCGGGATGCTGGCCCAGGTCCAGGCCGATCTCCAGCGCATTGACCTTGTCGGTGACCGTCTTCTCGGCCTGTTCCTGCAGCCAGTCATGCTCGGGATGTTCGGCCTGCGGGATGTCGGGCAGCGTTTCGAAGCTCATAACAACGCAATTATGGCTCAAGCTTCGGCAAATTGCCAGAAGAGGCGACAAAAAACCGGGCCGCGGCCCGGCGATCCGAGAACTGATCTGTCAGACCAGCTGGATCGGCACGCTGACCACGGCCACGTGCTCGCGCAGGAGCTCGTGCTTGATCCAGGCGGCGGTCTGATTGTGGAGCAGGAGCTGCCACCAGTGCGGACAGATGTATTCAGGCAGGATAACGGTGATGGCCGCCTGCGGGCGCTGGTGCTCGATCTCGCGGATATAATGCAGCAGGTTGTCGGTGACACGGCGGTAGGGCGAGGGCGTGATGATCAGCGGGATGTCCATGCCCCAGCGGTCCCATTTCTCGCGGATATCGGCCGCGTCCTGTTCGTCGAAGCTGACGTGGATGGCCTTGATCAGGTGCGGATGCAGCGACTTGGCGTAACGGGCCGCCGCGACGGTTCCCTTATGGATGTCGCCGACGAACAGAATGACCACCCTTTCGGTCGGCACGGGCACTTCCAGTTCTTGCGACAAGGTCAGTTTGGTCCGCAGGTTGTCGTAATGCTTTTTTATGGCCAGCGACATTCCGACCAGGAGCGGCAGGATCAGCAAGATGACCCAGGCGCCGTGGTCGAACTTGCTGACCGTGATGACCAGAAGTACCAGCGCCGTCGCCGTGCCGCCGATCGCGCTGATCAGCACGTTGGCCAACCAGGCCGGCTCCTTGTCAGTGAGCCATTTTTTGACCATCCCGAACTGGGACAGGGTAAAACCCAGGAAGACGCCGATGGCGTAAAGCGGCATCAGACGGTGCGTATCGCCGCTGAAGCCGATGACCAGGAGCGCCGAAAATGAAGCCAACAGGATGATGCCGTTGGAATAGACCAGGCGGTCACCTTGGTTGATCAGCTGGACCGGCAGGTAGCGGTCGCGCGCCATGAACGAAGCCAGTCGCGGAAAACCGGCGAAACTGGTGTTGGCGGCCAGGATCAAGATGATCGCGGTGGCGGCCTGGACCAGATAATAGAAAAAGCCGTGGTCGAAGATGGCGCGGGCGATCTGAGAGACGACCGTTTCGCCGGCGACCGGGACGATCTGCAGGTGGCGGGCCAGAACGGTCACGCCGATGAACAGCGAGCCGAGGATGGCGCCCATGGCGTATAGGGTGACGCGGGCGTTGTGTGCTTCCGGCTTCTTGAAGGCCTGGACGCCGTTGGAAATGGCCTCGACGCCGGTCAGCGCGGTGCAACCCGCGGCGAAGGCCCGGAGGACCAAAAAGACCGTGATCGCCTCGGACGCGGCAAGCGGAGCGGCGGGCAGCGCAGGTTCCAACGAATGGGTGACCAGTTTATATATGCCGACGCCGATGACCGCTGCCAGGCTGCAGATGAAAATGTAGGCTGGCGCGGCCAGGATCGACCCCGAGGCCCGCACGCCGCGCAGATTGGCGACGGCGATCAAGGCGATGGCGGCGACGGCGAGGAGAACGCGATCCGGGTAGAGGTGGGGAAAAGCCGAGGTGATGGCGGCGATGCCGGCGGATATGGAGACCGCGACGGTCAGGGTGTAATCGACGAGAAGCGCCGCGCCGGCCACGAGCCCAGGAATATTGCCCAGGTTGTCCTTGGCCACGATGTAGGCGCCGCCGCCCGAGGGATAAGCCCGGATCGTCTGACCGAAAGAGATGACCACGAAGATCAGCAGGACGACGATGGCCGCGGCCACGGGCAGGGCAAAACTGAAAGCCGCCGTACCGGCCAGCACCAGCACATACAGTATCTCCTCCGTAGCGTAAGCGACGGAGGAGAGTGCGTCAGAAGAGAAGACCGCCAGGGCGATCTTTTTGTCCAGCCGTTCTTCGGCCAGTTGTGCGGTTTTGAGCGGCCTGCCGATGAGCAACCTTTTCAGGGCACTGGGCATAGGTATGAGCCGCCGCTCAGTATATCTGAAAACGGACCGAGCGGGTAGGCTCGGACCTTTTTTTGCGCATTTCTGGCCCTTTTTAAGTGATCAGCAGCGCGCCGATGAATATCGCCGCGATGGCCAGGAGTTTGCGCACTGCCTGGCCGCGGCCAAGCTCCTCTTTAAGTATATCCGGGCGGTAAACGCTCAGGAGCACGGTAAAAAGCAGAAGGAAGAAGGGGTGGGTGCTGACCAGGGCGTTCACCAGGGTAACGTAACCGGTCCGGGCCGCGTACAGGAAAAAGATCGACGAGCCGGCGGTCAGCACCTCGCTCA
>JBAIXY010000058.1:0-6959 GCA_037916205.1 Vicinamibacterales bacterium
CGGGACCCGAAGCGCGGCACCCGGACGGGAACCGCTGGGATCGCGGGTGTCTTGCTCATATCAGAGCCTGGCGATCATCCCGATGAAATTGTAGATGGGGATGATGATGGCGAAGGCCAGGGCCAGGGCGAAACCGCCGATGACCAGGAGCAGGACCGGTTCGAGGATGGCGGTCAGGTTCTTCATCGTCGTCTCGACCTCGAGATCGTAGAAATCGGTCAGGTAGCCGAGCACTTCCTCGAGCTTGCCGGAGTGCTCGCCGACCTCGACCATCCGGGTGGTGATCCTGGGGAACAGCTTTTCCGAACGGCGCAGTCCTTCGGACAGCGGCTTGCCCTGCTGGAGGTCGGCCAGCGCCTTGAGCAGCACGCGCTTGTAGTGGTAATTGCCGAGGACGTCCGCGGTCACTTCGACCGCCCGGGTGATCGGAATGCCGGCCTTGAGCATGGTGCCGAACACCAGCGAGAAGCGGGCCAGGTTCAGGTTGCGGCTGATCTTGCCGACGACCGGCAGGTGCAGCACCAGCCAGCCGGTGAAAGGCTGCATGAAGCGCTGGCGGAACAGCCAGACGAGCGCCACGACCAGGGCCAGCCCGGCGAAGAACGACTGGAAGGTGTACTTGCGCGCGAAGTTCGCGACCCGGAGAAGGATGACGGTCACGAACGGCAGCTTGATCCCCTTGAGACCAGCGAACAGCGCGGCCACCTGGGGCAGGACGTAGATGGCGAAGAAAAAGCCGATGGTCAGAGCGGCGATCACGACGATCACCGGGTAGATCAGGGCCGAACGGACCCGGCTGCGCAGTTCATAGTCCTTGGTGAACTGTTCGGCCAGGTGATCGAGGCTCTGCTCCAGCGTGCCGCTGACCTCGCCGGCCCGGACGATGTTGACGTAAAAAGACGAGAAGACCCGCGGGTAGGTTTCGAGCGCGTCGGAAAGCGCGCCGCCGGCCTCCACCTGCTGGGCGATGCGGCCGATGATCAGGCGGAAGCGCCAGTTTGGGGCCTGCTCCTTGAGGATCAGGAGGGATTCCAGAAGCGTCAGCCCGGCCTTGAGCATGATGGACAGGTGCTTGGTGAAGAGCACCTTGTCGATGTGCCTGATGGTGCCGGAGAGCAGGGCGCCGAAGGCCTCCAGACGCTTGGTCAACCTGGCCTCCTCGACCGAGACCACGACCAGGCCGCGCGCCTCAAGGTCGCGGATGACCGACTCGCGACTGGCCAGTTCGGACACGCCGCTCTGGATCTGGCCCTTCTTGGTCGAAGCGATGTAACGGAAAGACATAGTGCTTGATCAGGCGCCGGCGACGCGCAGCACCTCGTCGATCGTGGTGACGCCCTCGAGCGCCTTGCGGACGCCGTCCTCGAGCATCGTGGTCATGCCGTTGGCGACGGCCTGCTTCTGAATCTCCTTGGCGTTGGCGTTCTTCATGATCAGGTCGCGGATGTTGTCCTCCATTTCCAGCAGTTCGAAGATGCCCACGCGCCCCAGGTAGCCGGTGTGGTTGCAGCGGTCGCAGCCCTTGCCGCGGTAGAGCTTGACCATGTCGGTCCGACGGCGCGCGTTCTCGGGGAAGAATTTGTTGGCGATGTCGGCCGGCAGCTTCTCGAAGAGCTCGGCCCTGGCCATGTCGTAGCTGGTGATGCAGCGGCTGCAGATCTTCCGGACCAGGCGCTGGGCGATGATGACGTTGACCGTCGAGGCGATCAGGAACGGCTCGATCTTCATGTCGATGAAGCGGGGCAGGGTCGTGGCCGCGTCGTTGGTGTGCAGGGTGGAGAGCACCAGGTGGCCGGTCATGGCCGCGTTGACGGCGATGCCGGCGGTCTCCTCGTCGCGGATCTCGCCGACCATGATGATGTCGGGGTCCTGGCGGACGATCGACCTGAGGCCGGTGGCGAAGGTCAGCCCGGTCTTAAGGTTGACCTGGATCTGGTTGACTCCCTCGATGGCGTACTCGATCGGGTCCTCGATGGTGGCGATGTTGACGTCGCGGGTGTTGAGGATCTTGAGGACGGCGTACATCGTCGTCGTTTTGCCGGACCCGGTGGGGCCGGTGGCCAGGATCATGCCGAAGGATTTCTGGATGTGGCGGTCGAGCTTCCTGAAATCGGCCTCGGAGAAGCCCAGGTCGCGGAGGTTGAAGCGCTTCCCTTTCTCGGCCAGCAGGCGCATGACCACCTTCTCGCCGTCGACGACGGGCAGCACCGACACGCGGACGTCGACCCGTTCGCCGCCCACGACCTCCTGGAACTTGCCGTCCTGGGCGGCGAAATGTTCGTCGGTCCTCATCTTGGACAGGATCTTGATGCGGGTGATCACCGGGCTGAGGAGGTCGTGCGGCAGGGTGACGACGTCGTGCAGGATGCCGTCGATGCGGTAGCGGACCAGCATGCCCTTTTCGCGCGGCTCGATGTGGATGTCCGAGGCGTTGTTCTGGTAGGCGTAGTCGAGGATCAGCTCGACGATGCGGATGGTCGCGCCCTCGCCTTCCTCTTCGCCTTCCTCGGCGCCGCGGCGCCGGACCTCTTCCATGATCGTCTTGATGGCGCTCTCCAGGTCGCGGGAGTAGCGCTCGATGCCGGAATCGATGCCGTTCGGCGTGGCGTAGTGCGGCAGGACGCGGACGCCGGCCTTCTTCTCGACCAGCCGGGCCAGCTCCAGGTCGTCGGGGTCGCTCATGGCCAGCTTCAGGCGGCCGGCCTCGTCGGTCCCGAAGGCGATGATCCGGGAGCGCTTGGCCACCCGCTCGGGCACGATGCGCAGGATGTGGTCGGGGATCTTCTGGTTCTCGACGCGGACGAAAGGATAACCCAGGGCGTCGGCGACCAGCTGTCCGAGATAGTCGTCGGGGACCAGGTTCCTGTCGACCAGCACGGCCTCGAGGGGACGCTCGGTCTTCGCGGCCTCGACGGAGGCCTCTTCGAAATCCGCCGCGGCGACCAGACCGGCGTCCACCAGGATCCTCTTCAGTTGTTCGCGGGTGACGGGCACAGGGCGGAGGGTCAATGGCCGGCGCGGAGATGGCGGGCGTAGGCCTCTTTGATCTTCTGAACGACCTCCTGGATGGACAGGTTGCTCTTGACCAGGAACTCGATGGCGCCGAGCTGCTTGGCGCGGCTGATGTCCTCCTCCTGCCCCAGGTTGGACAGGATGATGACCGGGATGTCCTTCATCTTCGGGTTGGTGCGCATCTCGGCCAGGACCTCGAAACCGTTGAGTTTGGGGATGATCAGGTCCAGCACGACCAGCGAGGGCGTGTCGGGCAGCATCTGCTTGAGGGCCTCCTCGCCGTCGCCGGCCGCGCGGACGTCAAAACCTTCGGCGGCGAACTTCGTCACCAGGACCTTCTGCAGGAACTTGTCGTCCTCGACGACCAGCACCTTCAGCTTGCCTCCGGTTTTGTCCTTGCGTTCAACGGAACCCATATTGGTCGGCGCTCAGCCTCGGCAGTCCGTCTGCCCGGCCAGGAACGCCTTCACTTTCTGGACCAGCTTGGCCGGTTCGACGTCGGTCTTGACCAGGAAGCAGGCGGCTCCCAGGTCAAGTCCGTGTTTGACCTCGTACTCCTGACCGAGGTTGGAAAGGATGATCACCGGTATGCCGCTGGTCCTCGGATCAGACTTGATATCCTTGAGGACCTCGAAGCCGTCCTTGATCGGCAGCACCAGATCGAGCAGGACGAGGTCGGGCAGCGTCCGAAGCGCCATCTCCAGACCCTCGACGCCGTCGCCGGCGACCGGCGCTTCGAACCCCTCGGCCCGGAGCGACGTCGAATAGATGTCGGCGAGCGCCGGCTCGTCCTCGATGATCAGGATCGTCCTCTTTGTCTCTGCTTGCTTGGCGGGGGTGGTCATATTTTTTCCGCGGCGCTCCGGGGACCGGCCTTCGGCGCGCCTGGTTCGGCCGGCTTGACGGTCGGCACGGTGAAGTGGAAAGAGCTGCCGCTGCCCTCGGCGGAATCGAACCAGATCTGGCCGCCGTGCATGTCGACGAGCTGCTTGACGATGTAAAGGCCCAGGCCGGTGCCCTCGAGATCGTCGACCAGGACGTTGCGCGCCCGGAAGAAACGCTCGAAGACCCGCGACTGCTGGTCCTTGGGGATGCCGCGTCCGTTGTCCTCGACGGTCACCCGGAGGAACCGGCCGGCGCCGCCTGCCGGCCCCGCCTCGGAGGTCTCGTCAACGCCCACGGCCACGCGCCCGCCGGACGGCGTGTATTTGACGGCGTTGCTGACGAGGTTCAGCAGTACCTGATAGAGGCGATCGCGGTCGCCGAAAGCCTTGGGCAGCGGCTCGGCCGGCCGCTTCCAGCTGAAATTGAGGTTCTTCTCGCGGATCCGCACCGCCATGGCACCGGCGGCCTCGTCGATCACGTCCTCGATCTGGATCGGGTTCCGCTTCAGGACCACGCGCCGCTGTTCGATGCTTGACGTGTCCAGCAGGTTCTGGACCAGGGCCAGCAGCCGCCGGTTGGTCTGGTGCAGCTGCTCGACAAGCTCCAGTTGGATCTTGTTCAGCCGGCCGGTGTCGCCGAAGCGCATCAGGTCGACGGTCCAGCGGAAGACGTTCAGCGGCGTGCGCATCTCGTGGGCGGTGTTCATCAGGAAGTCCTGCTGCTCGCGGACCGCGGCGCGCAGCTTCTCGGTGCGTTCGCGGATCGTCTGCCCCATGCGGTTGAACGAAGCGGCCAGTTCGGAAAGTTCGTCCGAACCGGAGACCGGCACGCGGCTGTCGCAGTCGCCGCTTTCGATGCAGCGGGCGGCGGCGCGCAGTTCGCGGACCGGACGAAGGACCAGAGATGTCAGCAGAATGACGAGGAAGGTCAGGACGACCAGGGCCAGGAAGATGACCAGCGTCACCACCGAGAGGATGCGCACGGCCTCGGCGATCCCGGCCTCGCGCGAGATGGCCACATAGGCGGCGCCGTCGGACCGGCCTGGCGACGAGAAGACGCGGCTGACGGACAGGGCCGACCAGTCGTCACCGGCTCGCTCGGGCTCTTCGTCGCCGCCTGCCGCGCGCCTGACGGCGTCGGCGGCGGCCGCGTCCAGTGGCCGGCCGGCTTCTAGGACCGGCGAGCCGTCGGCGGCGAACAGTCCGAAAGCCGTCGGCGACACGGGCTCATCGTTGAACACCGAGGTCAGGCTGGCGAGTCCGGCGGTCGCGACTGCCACGCCCCCGGAACCGTCGGCAAAGACGACCGGCGCGGCGGCGCGCAGCACCCACTGCCCCGAACCGGGGTCGCTCTCCAGGACGGCGGCCCGCTCTCCCTGGAGCGCGGCCTGGACCGACGGAGAAACCGCGAACCAGGTCGTGATGTTCGCGGCCGGCGCCGAGAACAGGTTCCTCCCGCCGCGGTCGAACACGTCAATGGAAAGTTCCGATCCCCGGCGCGGAGCGAGCGCGTCCGGCAGCGCCTTCTGAGCGCCCGCCGGCGCGCCTTTCAGGCCCGTGACCTGCGGCAGGAAAGAAACGGCCGCGGCGCGCTCGATCAGCGAATCGCGCCGGGCGGACAGCTCCGCGGCCAGGAGCCGGAGGTCGCCGTCGGAACGGTCCTGGCGCATGCCGCCGATGGCCCGGGTGAAAAAGACCGAGGCCACGATGACGATAAGGAAAGACAGGGCCCAGAACATGATCACGTTGACGAACGCCGTCTTGGCCATGAAGCTGCGGCGGAGGAAATTCAGCGGCAGACCGCTGATGCGCGGATCTTCATGCTCCTTGGCGGCGGCGCCGAAGAAAAGCGCCGCCAGATAAGCGATCTGGACCAGGCCGGCGAAAAGGAGCAGCCCGTAGCTTTCCGTCAGGGAACCGGCCAGGAAGGCCAGGGCCAGCGCGATCCCCAGGGATCCGGCGAGGGCCAGCAGGCGGTCGGACCGTGCGGCGGCGCGCGTTCCGGACGTCCGGAAATAGGCCAGGGCGGCGGCCGCTGACAGGATGAGGCCGCTGATGATCTGGTAAGTGGCCAGCGCCGTGGCCGGCCGGATATCGAGGACGACGCCCCTCATCGCTCCGATCACGGTGACGGCGCCGGTCAGCGGCCAAAGCAGGTAGGCCGCCAGCAGGGTGACCGCGGCGGCCGCGGCGTAAAGCGGCCGCTTGACCTTGCCGCCGTAACAGCTGACCGAGCCCAGCATGACCAGGAAGGTCTGGATGACGATGCAGAAGATCTGGAAGCGGGCGATGGCCCCGGCGCTGGCCGTGCCGTAAGCGAAAGACAGGTGTCCGAGGAAGGTGGCGGCCGCGCTGCCGGCGGCGAAGAGCAGGCTCAGGCCGAAGGCCATCAAATAAGGCGAGCGCCGGCGCCGGTACTCTCTTGCCAGAAAGCCGAAAAACACCGCTCCGGCTATGGCCGCGATGACGTTGAGATACAGCTCGCTGATGATGGCGAAGACCGTCATTTTTCTGTTTGTTCGGCAGCTAACCCCGCCGAGATGAACGGTCGCGCCTCCGACCGGTCATTTTGCCTCTGTTAAGCGAAGATCAGCCGGCCGTCTCTTACATGATTATATTGTATCATTTTTCGACCCCCCTCAGGTAGGGGCTGATGTGAATAAGGATTTAAGCTTATTTGGGGCGGAGGAACGGATCGGCTGGCGCTCCCGCTCTCCGGACGACTTCGCCTGCCAATGCAAACAAAAACTCCCCATCTGAAAGATGAGGAATTTTTGGTGGGTCGGCCGGGGCTCCGGCTCCCCCGCGCCCGCTGGAAAAGCACAAGTGAGGGCGCTCCTCCGCCGCCCGCCGCTCCGCGACGTGCCATTCATGGCACGCCGCGGAGTCGGCTTCGAGGCCCTGCCAACACTCCCGCATGCAAAAGTCCCTCACCCAATTGGGGTGAGGGACTTTTGATGGTGGGTTGGCCGGGGCTCGAACCCGGGACCCAGTGCTTAAGAGGCACTTGCTCTACCAACTGAGCTACCAACCCCTGCTCGCTTGCCCCTTGCGCTGTCGCCG
>JBAIXY010000059.1:0-1557 GCA_037916205.1 Vicinamibacterales bacterium
AGGTCTTCGTCCATGAGGGTGAGGCTCACGCCGGTGTTCTTGTCGCCGGCCAGGATGGCCCACTGGATCGGCGAGGCGCCGCGGAACTTCGGGAGCAGCGAACCGTGCAGGTTCCAGGACCCGAGCCGCGGGATGTTCAGGTAGTGCGCCGGCAGTATCTTGCCGTAGGAGGCGACGATGAAGGCGTCAGGCGCCAGCTCGCGCAGCTGGCGCTCGAGGTCCGGGTCCTTGAAGGTCTTGGGCTGGAGCAGTTTCAGTTTGCGGTCGGCGGCCAGTTCGGCCACCGGCGAGCGCTTGAGCAGGCCGGCGCGTCCGGCCGGCCGGTCGGGTTGGGTGACCACGGCGGCGACGTCGGCGACGCCCGGCTCGAGCAGCTTGGCAAGCGGCCGCACCGCGAACTTGCCGGCGCCGAAATAAACGACCTTAAGCTGCTTGGTCACTGGCATAGGGTCAGAGCGCCTCCGGAGCCTTGAGCCGGTCGATGAAGAGTATGCCGTCGAGATGGTCGAGTTCGTGCTGGACGATCCGGGCGAAGAAGTTCTCGGCCGTGAAGCTGACGGGCTTGCCGTCGGGCGCCAGGGCCTCGACGGTGACGCTCTTGTATCGCTCCACGGTGCCCCAGCGGCCGGGCACGGACAGGCAGCCTTCCTCGTCCTTGATCATCTTCTTGGATTTTTTGACGATGCGGGGGTTGATCAGGGCGACCGGGCCGTCGGCGCTGTCGGCCAGGAACACCCGGGTGCTCTCGCCGACCTGGGGTGCGGCGATGCCCACGCCCTTGGCCGCCACCATGGTCTCGGCCATATCCTCGATCAGCCGGCGCAGCTTTTCGCTGCCCAGCTCCTTGGGATCGACCTCCGGCGCGCGTCGCCGCAGGATCTCGTCTCCTTCGGTCACGATCTTTCTGATGGCCAGAGCTTCATTTGGCTCGGACGCTTTCGATGTGTCAACTTAGCACTTTTCCGGCGCGCTGGCAAGGGTCGGCCGGCCGGTCCGCCGTCCTTATTCGCGGTCTGGACCTTGGTCTTCCAGAAGAACAGCTTGCGGGGGTTCCTGGCGTCGCTCTGTTTGACCTCGGCGAAGATGCTCCGCGCCCGGGCGGCGCCGATCCGTTTGATGGCCCCGAGGTACATGGCGAAACGGCCGCGTTCGCCGAAATACGAGCTGATCTCGTCGGCCAGGGCGTGAATATCGGAATGAAGCCGGACGTTCGGTTTCCGCTCCAGACGAGAGCTGACCAGTTTGCCGATCTTATCCATATCTTGCGGGCCCGGACGCCGGCCTTATCGGCCGTTCCGGAGCCGCGCACTTCATTATAATTAAAAAAAGCCCGGACGGGCAGAGGCCGAAGCGGCGCGGCTCACGATATCTTATTGGCGGCGACCACGTAGCCGACACCGAACGGTTTTTCGTACGAGAGCACGCTCGGCACGTAGTTGACCTCGTCCATGATGCCGGCCAGAAGCGCAAGCGACTTGACCCCGCAGGCCTTGGCCTCGGTCTCCCAGGCTTCGTCCACGTCCAGGATGCCCATGTTGTTGCGCTTGCCCAGGTCGG
>JBAIXY010000060.1:0-4947 GCA_037916205.1 Vicinamibacterales bacterium
ACGGCTGCAATGACCGCGACCACGAGCGGCGCCAGACTGAAGATGGGCACGACGCGCGTGACCTCCTCGACCTTGACCGCCTCGAAATAACAAAGCGAAGAAGCGGCAAAGGCCGCGCCGCTGGCCAACGCGGCGATGAGGGGGAGCGGGGACAGGTGCGGAACGCCGAGAACCAGGAGGGCGACAACGCCGGAGAGGGCCTCGATGACCCCGAAGACGAAAAAGGAACCTGACGGCTTGGTGATCCACTTGGACAGCACCATCTTGTCGATGATGCTGGCGGCGGCCGTGGCCACGGCGACGATGAGCGAATAGGTGATCCAATCCATGACCCAATTGTAACCGATGATCGGGCGGTATGCACGGCCGGCGGCCGCGCGTGGTATAATTCCATTCCAACTCGGCGCTGAAAAAGTAACCCGTCCGGCGCCAGCCGCGCCGGCAGTCCAGTCGTGGTCGACGATCTCAAAGTGGCCGGATATCTGGCCTACAAGACCATCGTCCGGGGCCGCAAGGCCACCAACGCCCTGATGATCTTCATCATGTCGCTGGCTTTCATCAACCTGGTCTTCATTTCGTCGATCCTGAACGGCGTGGTGGCGACGATCGACCGCCAGCTCCAGACGAACCTGGTTTCGAACATCGTCGTCGAACCGCAGGAGAAGCCGGTCAAAAAGGACCTCATCAGCCGCGCCCAGGAGCTCCGCCGGGAGATCGAACGGCTGGCTGGCGTGACGGCGACGGCGCGCCGCTATAAGCTCGCGGCCACCATCTCCTTCGACAAGGAACGGAACGGCAAATTCATCAGGCACGGCGCCCAGATCATGGGCGTCGAACCGGAAAACGAGCGGCTGTTCTCCGAGATCGCCTCGAAAATGGTCAGCGGCCGCTATCTGGACGGCCTGGGCAGCGGCGACATCATCCTCGGCTTCGACCTGGCCGGAGGCCCGGGCACGTCGAGCACCATCGACAACCTCGAGGGCGCAACCGTCGGGCGCAAGGTGGAAGTGACCTTCGGGAACGGCGTCAGCCGCGAATACACGGTGCGCGGCATCTTCAAGACCAGCTTCACGGTGGTCGACCATGAGGCCTTCATCACCGCCCGCGAAGCCGAGTCGGTGCTGGACACGTACGACAGCGCGTCGCAGATCCTGGTCAAACTGGCCGCGCCCGGGACCGAGGAGAGCCGCATGGCCGAGGTCCAGCGCCTGGCGCCGGACCTCAAGGTCCGGCCCTGGACGGAGTACTCGGGAATGTTCAGCGGCGTGTCCAGCACGGTCAATACCATCACCGCGGTGATCAGCGCCATCGGCCTGCTGGTCGCCGCCGTCACCATCTTCATCGTCATCTTCGTCAGCGTCACCCATAAACGGCGCCAGATCGGGATCCTCAAGGCCATCGGCCTGCGCCCGAGAGTGATCGTGATCTCTTACGTCCTGCAGGCGTTGTTCTTCGCCGTTTCCGGCGTGATCATCGGAACGCTCGCCGTGCTGCTGCTGCTCGTGCCGTATTTTTCCGCCCATCCGCTCGATCTGCCGATCGGCGCCAGTGGCCTGACCCTGGACCCGGCGCGCTTTCGTGGCGACATCCTGATGCTCATCGGCGCTTCGATCGTGGCCGGGCTGCTGCCTTCCTGGCAGGGTTCCCGGGAGAACATCCTCAAGGCCATCTGGGGGGACTGACGCGCGTATGATCATCACCGTCGACAACCTGATCAAGACCTATGCCGGGCGCGTGCCGACCCCGGCGCTCAGGGGCGTGTCATTCGACGTGGCGGCGGGCGAATTCGTCGCGGTCATGGGACGGAGCGGTTCGGGCAAGTCGACCCTGCTGCACCAGCTCGGCCTGCTGGACCAGCCGACATCAGGCAAGATCTATATAGACGGCGCGGACGTGCTGGCGCTGGCGGAAACCGACAAGGCCGGTTTCCGCCTTCGGTCGCTGGGTTACGTCTTCCAGGAATATGCGCTGATAACGGAACTGACGGCCCTGGAGAACGTCTGGCTGCCCGCCAGGGCGCTCGGGGCGGGCCGGGCCGGCCGGGATCGCGCCGCCGAACTGCTCGATCTGGTCGGGCTGAAGGGCCGGCACGGCCATTACCCCAGAGAACTGTCCGGCGGCGAGCAGCAGCGCGTGGCCGTGGCCCGGGCGCTCATCAACCGCCCGAAGATCGTCTTCGCTGACGAGCCGACCGCCAATCTAGACAGCGCCTCGGCCAGGGTCGTGCTCGATCTGTTCCGCGGCCTGAACCGCGACCTGGGCCAGACCATCGTCATGGTCACGCACGAACCCGACGACCGGCAGTACGTCAGCCGGGTCGTTTGGCTCCGGGACGGTTTGATCGACAGGATCGAATCCGTCTGAGCGAGGTTATGCACCGGCCGTCTTGCTGGACGGCCGGCTTGCGGTAAGATGAGACCGGAATAGGTTCCTTCAAAAAGCGAGGTTCGCCATGGGTGCTGGCATAAAGGTCGGCCTTTTGCTGCATTTCTATCAGCCCTGGTGGCAGTTCCGAGACGTCCTCGGGCGCATCTGCGACGAGTGCTATCGTCCGATCTTCCGCTGGGCCGATTCCCGCCCCAACTTCAGCTTCAGCGCCAACATCAGCTGGTCGCTGCTGGAGCTCCTGGACCGCCACGGGCATTCGGATCTGATCGATCTCATGCGCCGCGCGGTCACTCAGGGGAAGATCGAGCTCTTCGGCACGGCGGCCCATCATCCGATCCTGCCGCTGATCACCGATGAGGAGATCGCCCGGCAGATCGGCCGCGACATCGAAGGCAAGCGGTCGCTCGGCCTGCCGGCCAGGACCTGCGCCGGATTCTATCTGCCCGAATACGCCTACAGCCGTTCGGTGGTGGAGCCGCTGCGCCGCGCCGGGTTCGCCTTCACCGTGGCCGATGACGCCTTGTTCGGCGCCCAGCACGACGGCGTTCCCTTCGAGGGCATTCCGCAGGCCGGCGGCCTGGCCGTCTTCCTGCGGTCGCGGCGCTGGGGCCACGCCCTGTCCCGGGGCGAATACGACTTCGACCGTTTCCGCGCCGAGTTCGTCCGCGACGTCAGCCGCTGGTTCGGCGGACGGCGGGGCTACGTGACCCTGGCGACGGACGTCGAGACGTTCGGCCATCATCACCGGCGGCTGTTCGACTGGCTGCTGAAACCGATGGCCGAACAGTGGGCCGCGCCCGGTTCGCCCGTGGACATCGTGCCGTTCGAGACGCTGCTCGGTCACTTCGGGCGCCGCCTGTTCGCTGCCGACGTGCCGCCGAGCAGCTGGTCCACCGAGCCGTACGACTTCGTGTCCGGAGACCATTTTCCGCTCTGGAGGTCGCCGAACAACCGCTACCATGCCGCCCTGTGGCGCCTGACCGACCTGGCCAGATGCTACGGCGGTACGCCCGGGGTCGAGGACGACGTGCTCAAACTGCTTTCCAGCTGCTGCTGGTGGCAGGTGTCCGGCCGGCCGAACTTCAACCCCGGCCTGATGATGAACGGCGCGCGCAAGGCGCTCGAGATCATCGAGCGGGCCGGCAACGACGCCGCCAAACGCGACGGCCGGGCGGCCTTCGACGACCTCGCCAGATTGCCGGGCATCAACCGGTGAACGTCCAGTTCGGAACCCCTCTCAGGGGTTCTTTTTTGACGGCGCCGGCGCCGGACGCGTCCGCGGCGGCAAGCGCCTGCGGGCCGGAGATACGGTTAACGGCCGTGCTGATTCTTGCTACAATTCGGCCGATGAAGCGCACTGGAGCGCTTGACGGCTGTTGGCGGTGCTTAAATCAATACCGTCCGGCGGGCCGCGACCCGCGTCGGGCGTTCATACTTAGGCGGTATGGACAGGAAGTACGTCAGTTTCGGCTACTGGGCGGCGTTGATATTGACCGTCATAATTTTCGCGGCCGCGGCCGGCTGGCTGGCCTGGGGCGTGCCGGTCTACGCGCCCGGGACGGAACATATCGTGCCCATGGCCAAGCCCGGCCAGCCGACCAACCGCGAAATGCTCAGCGGCGCGGGCGGTGTCGGAGTGGCCAGCCAGGACGTCGCCTACTACGGCAGCGTCATCGGGTTCTACGCCCACCCGGACAAGCCGGGCAGATACCCGGGAGTGGTCATGATGCACGAGTGGTGGGGGCTGAATGACAATATCAAGGGGATGGCCAGGGCGCTGGCGTCGAACGGCTACCAGGTCCTGGCCGTGGACCTGTTCGGCAAAACCACCGCCTCATCGGAGGACGCCGCCAAGCTGGTCGCTGGTCTCGACCAGGCGAAGGCGGACGCCAACATGGAAGCCGCCGTCTCTTTCCTGCGCGGTCGGGGCGCGACCAAGGTCGCCTCGCTGGGCTGGTGCTTTGGCGGCGGCCAGTCGCTGCAGCTGGCCCTGGTCGAACCCTTGGACGCGGTGGTGATCTACTATGGTTTCCTGGTCACCGATGAAAAGGCCCTGGAGCCGCTAAAGGGCGAACCGGTCCTGGGCATCTTCGGCGACAAGGACCAGGCGGTCCACGTCGAGGACGTCAGGAAATTCGCGGCCGCGCTCGACAAGCTGGGTGTCGACAACGAGATCCACATCTATCCGAACGTCGGCCACGCCTTTGCCAATCCCTCCGGGCCGACCTACGCGCCCAACGAGACCAAGGACGCCTGGCAGAAGACCCTGGATTTCCTGGCCAAAAAGATCAAGCAGTGAGACCTGGCAAAAACGCCCGGCGGTCAGCCGGGCGTTTCATTTTTGGGGTCTGCGGCGGCAGCAACCTCGAGCGGCGGCTGTTCGGCGACGTGCCGCCGCCGCAGGCGCCGCCGGGCCAGGTGCCGCCACAGGGCGACGTACACGATCAAAAGGACGACGAAAATGACGTCAATGGACCCGCCGAACAGCCGGTTCAGGTACTGCCAGTTGCTGCCGAACATGAAGCCCAGCAGGACGTTGACCGCGGTGGACGAGATCGA
>JBAIXY010000061.1:0-3896 GCA_037916205.1 Vicinamibacterales bacterium
CGAAGCGAGCGGAGCGTCCACAGCGGAGCGAGCGCGTGAGATCCCCGAGGTGGCTCACTGCCGCGGCGAGCAGTGGAATCCCCGGAGGTGGCTCTAACCCAGACCAAAACGCCCCGGCACCTGCCGGGGCGTTCTCGTTCAGCGAACGGTCTACTGCTCCTTCACGAAGTACTTGATGTTGGCCTTGGCCACCAGGTCCTGCAGGTACTGGTCGACGTTGGCCAGCGGGATGAGGATGTGGGCAGCCTTGACCTCGGTCACCTCGCCGGTCTTCTTGTCGGTCTTCACGTCCTCTACCTTGATGATGTGGTAGCCGAACTCCGTCTTGACCACGTCCGTGATCTCGCCCTTCTTGGTGGAGAAGGCCGCCTGCTCGAACTCCGGCACCATCACGCCCTTGCCGAACCAGCCGAGCTCGCCGCCGTCAGCGGCGCTGCCCGGGTCGGCGCTATTGTCCTTGGCCAGCTGAGCGAAGTCCTCCCCCGCCCTGGCCCTGGCCAAGAGCGCGCTGGCCTTGTCCTCGGCCTCCTTGTTCAGTGTCGCATCCTTGGACAGCGCCTCGGACAGCTTCTGCTGCAGGACGTACGGCCGCATGACCTTCTCCTTGAACTGGGGAACGGTCCAGCCGTAGAGGTCGGATATCTCCTTGGCGATGTCGGTGTCCGAGCGCTGCTGCGAAAGCTTGGCGAACTCGTCATCGATCTCTTTCGGCGTGACCGTGAGGTTGTATTTCACCGCGGCCTCATTGAGCACCTCGTTCTGGACCAGCCGGTCCATGACGGTCTTCCTGATCTCGGCGTCGGTGGGCAGCGAACCGGAAACGCCCTCGGTCTGGGCGACCGTCGCGTAGAACTTGTGCAGCGTGTCGATGTCGGACAGATAATCCGAAAAGCGGATCGGAGTATTGTTGACCATGGCGACAGGATACGGCACGGCCCGCAGGACCACCCCGGTCGTCTTGCCGCTCCAGCCCCACTTGTAGACGCCGATGGTGAAAACGACGGCGGCGCCGATGACGATGACGACCAGGCCGACCACCAGGCCGAGCACGAAATTCCTCAGGATCGACGACTTGCCGCGCTTGGGGGGTTTGGCGCCGGCTTCGGCCGGAGCATCCGCCGGATCCGCCGGCTTCTTTTCCATCTCAAGTTCTTTCTCTTCTGGCATATGTTCGTTTACGGCCGCGTAGCCGCAGCTCTTTATCACATTTGGTTAGGCTTGAAAAAATAGCGCCACCATTTCCCGGCGTTCGAAACGCGCTCGCCGGCCTGTTCCTGAACGGTCGGCGGACGGGCCGGGGCCGGCAACGGCGGCTCTGCGTCCTGAACGATGATAACGGATTCTCCGGGCTTCTGCAATCCCAGGTTGAGCCTGGCTTCCCGCTCCAGCATGTCGGTAGTGGCCAGTTTTTGGCCCAGCCTAGCGATCTCGAAATTCTTCGACTCCAGGTCGGCCACCTGCTTGGACAGCCGGTCGATCTCGTGCTGGGTCTCGCGGTTCCGGACGAATTCGCCGGCGAAACCCCAGGCAGCCAGCAGAAAAATGACCGCGTTGACCGCCAGAACGCTTTTCCGGCGCAGGAAACCGTCTAATCGCTCAGGCTGTTTCTGCATAAAACCTTCTCGCGGCCGGCCGCTCAGCCGGCGTGCCGGTCATTCGTCATCGCCGGTCATCAGCTCGCGGACGTCGCGGTCGGAAGCGCCGGCCGACGGCTCCTGTTCCTGGCTGTCGACCGCCCCCTTCAATTCGACAAGGAAAGCGCGCGCCTCGGCGCTCGAAAGGTTGGCCGCGGCCTCGAGCAGGGCCGATACCTTGCCGCCGCGCTCGCCGGGCGGCCCCGCCAGACGCGCCGCCATCGTTTCGCTGATCAGATGATGGACCTCCTTAGGGTCGCGGACGAAATACAACTCCAGGTTGGTCGTAGTGCCGGCCGTCTGGATGACCAGGGTGCCGAACCTGAGCAGCGTGCCCCAGACGCCTTTGACCCTGTAGGAAACGTCCTGGATCTTGTCGTACGGCGCCTCGGAAACGATCCGGTCGAACAACCCGCGCTGGTCGATGTCGATCACGCGTTGGCTGGTGATGATGAAGGCGTTCCAGTACCAGGTGATGAAGGTACGGGCGGAATAATAGACCGCGACCAGGATCAGCAGCCCGAAAATGCCGATGCCCCAGTACTTGAGCCGCAGCAGCGGAACCATGAAGAAGAACGGCGCGGCGATAAGCAGCATCGCCAGCATGATCTTCGGCGCGTAGACCAGCGGATAATGCCGGACGACGGCGACGATGTTCTCCTTGTCCTTCAGTTTGACGATGCTGCTCAAAGACATAGTTCAGCGGCCCAGACGGCGGGCAATGGCCTCACGTAATTTGACGCGATCATCCCAGGGGATCTTACGGCCGCCGGCGACGCACATGGCCTGTTCGGCGCCCTTGCCGGTGACGATGACCAGGTCCTCCGGCCCGGCCAGATCGACGGCCTTCTGCAGGGCCTCGGCCCGGTCGAGGATGAGGAACAGGTCCTTGCCGGGCGTCTTGCCGGCCTTCTCGGCGCCCGCGGCGACGTCCTTGATGATGGTCATCGGGTCGTCGTCGTAAGGATCTTCGTTGGTGACGATGACGACGTCGGCATTCTGCGCCGCCAGCTCTCCCAGGATCGGTCGCCGGGCGATGTCGCGTCCGCCGCCGGTCGAGCCGAGCACGTGGATCACGCGCTTCTTGGGGAACAGTGCCAGCACTTCGTAGAGCTTGCGGAACGACTCCGGTTCGGGCGCGTAATCCACCAGGACGGAGAATAGCTGTCCGGCGTCAACGAACTCCAGGCGGCCGGGTACGCCCTCGATCTTGGCCAGGGTCCTGACCATGCCGGCCAGGTCGAGGCCGAAGGTCAGGCCGACAGCGACGGCCGCCAGGGCGTTCTCCACGTTGAAGCCGCCGAGCAGCTTCGTGTTGAACACCTCGCCGCGGACGCTGAAACTCGACCCTCTGGCGGACAGTCTGACGTCCGTCGCTTTGACCAGGTCCTGCAGTTCCTCGGTCGGCGAAGCGGCGGAGGCCACTCCCCCGCCCGGCAATGGCAGCTCGGCCAGGTAACCGACCTTGGCGACGCCGGTCATGTCCATGAAATAGCCGGCGTGCGGGTCGCGCAGGTTGATGATGCCGACCTTGGGGACCGGCCGGTCGTCGAAGGTCTTGACGCTCTCGCTGGCCAGCTTGGCGAAGAGCTTCCCCTTCGCGGCCTTGTAGTTCTCGAACCCGCCGTGCGACTCGATATGCTCGGGCGTCAGGTTGGTGAACACGGCGGCATCGTAATTGATCGCCGCGTGGCGGTGCTGCTTGATGCCCTCGGACGAGGTCTCGACGATGGCGTAGCGGCAGCCGGCGGCGGCCATGTCCGCCAGGAGCTTCTGCAGCCGGGACCGGCCGAGCATGGTCATCTTGGTGTCGTTCAGCCACTCCTTGTCGGCGATCTTGAAATTGACCGTGGTGGTCATGCCGACCTTAAAACCCGCCTCTTCGAAAAGGCGCGCGATCAGGTTGCAGGTGGTCGACTTGCCGTTGGTCCCGGTCACGCCGATGACCGTCATTTTTTCGGACGGAACGCCGTAAGGGAGCGCCGCCAGATAGGCCAAAACCAAGTGGTACCACTCTAATACAAACGCCGGCAGCAATTTCTTGAGATGCCGTTTCATGCCGAAAGATTAGCACGAAGGCGGCTATCTTGAAAATAAACGGGGGTTTTGCTACGGTCGCTTTGAAGTTCATTACAAATGACGTCTGCCGCAAAGGAGGCTGATCTTGTCCACCTCCCGGAAAGAAACTCTGCGCCTCGCCCTGAGGCTCGTGCTGGTCACGGCCGCGGTCGCGGCCATTCCCGCCTGGGCCCTCTGGGCGCT
>JBAIXY010000062.1:0-1561 GCA_037916205.1 Vicinamibacterales bacterium
GCCCAAACTCGCCCATGACATCGCCAAGAAGATCGAGGCCGAGCTGGAATACCCCGGCGAGATCAAGGTGACGGTCATCCGCGAGACACGATCGACCGACGTCGCCAAATAATGAACATTCTCTTCATCGGCGATATCGTCGGGTCCTACGGCCGGGCGGTGGTCAAACAGCTGCTGCCCGGGCTGAAGCGGGAACACTCGATCGACCTGACGATCGCCAACGGGGAGAATTCGGCCCACGGCTACAGCATCACCGAAAAGATCTACCACGAACTGCGTGAGGCGGGGATCGACGTCGTCACGATGGGCAACCACCTCTTCGAAAAGCGGGAACTGCTCCAGAAGATCGACACGTTCGACCGGCTGGTCCGGCCCGCCAATTTCCCGCCCGGGGCGCCGGGACTCGACCACCTGATCGTCGAGGTCAAAGGGAAAAAAGTCGGGATCATCAACCTGCTGGGGCGCGTCTTCATGCAGTGCCTCGACTGCCCCTTCCAGGCCGCCGACAAACTGGTCGCCCGCCTGAAAGATAAATGCGCGGCGATCATCGTCGATTTCCACGCCGAGGCGACTTCGGAGAAGATCGCCATGGGCTATTTCCTCGACGGCCGGGCCAGCGCCGTGCTCGGCACCCACACGCACGTGATGACGGCCGATGAAAAGATCATGCTCAACGGCGCCGCTTTCATCGCCGACGTCGGGATGTGCGGTTCGGCCGATTCGATCATCGGCATGACCAAAGAGCCGATCCTGAAGCGCTTTGTCACGCAGCTGCCGGAGAAGTTCGAGCCGGCCAACGAAGGGCGCGGCCTGTTCAACGCGGTGGTCATGGAGATCGACGCGGAGACCGGCAAAGCGAAGTCCATCAAGAGGATCCAGGTCGTGACCGACCCACTCACCCTGCCGAAGGAAGGCAGCTAAGCGAGGTCTTTGATCCGTTCCGCCAGCTGGACGATCCGCGCGGCGAATTCTTTTTCCTTCAGCTTGTCGGCTTCGATCGACTCGGTTTTAGCGCGGCTTAAGAAATTCTGGTCGCCCAGCCGAGTCCTGATCTTGGCCAGCTCGCCGGTCAACTTCTCTTTTTCCTTAGTCAGCTTCTCGATCTCTTTGGCGAAATCGACCAGCCCGGCCAGCGGCACATAGCCGCCGGTCTTACCGACGGAAAAAGCGGCGGCCTGTTTGGGAGTCGCGGCCCCCGGGGCCTCGACGCTCACGTTCGACAGCCGGGCCAGGACCTTGATCAGGCCCTGGAAAGCCTCGAAAGTCTTCAGCTCTTTTTTGTCGGGAATAAACACGGCGTCCACTTCTTTGGCCGCCAATCCGTAATTAGCTTTGATGTTGCGCAGAGCGGTGATCAGCCCTTTCAGATACTCAAAATCGGACTCGACCGTTTCGTCGATCCTTCCAGCTTCCGCAGCCGGCCAGCTCGCCAGCATGATGCTCGCCTTGTCCTCCACCCCATCGGTCGCCGCTTTGAGCTTCTGCCAGATCTCTTCGGTGATGAACGGCATAAAGGGATGGAGCAGCCTCATTGTCCGCTCCAGAACGAACAAGAGGACCT
>JBAIXY010000063.1:0-1818 GCA_037916205.1 Vicinamibacterales bacterium
CAAGGGGTGAAGAAGTGAAGCTCAAGACCGTTCTTTTCGCCCTCCTGATCTTCGTCCCGCTGGCCCTGGCCGTCGCGGCCGGGTTCCTGGCGCTGAAGCGGACCGAGCCGGCGCCGGGCTCGGTCCAGCGCTACGGCATGGTCATCGCCGTCAAGCCCGAGAAGATCGATTATGACAGCAAGCTCCACGCCGCCCCGTGGCCGGGCGTTCTGGCCAAGATCAGGGAGTGCAACATCCGCAACTACTCGATCTACCTGCGCGAGGTCGAAAAGGGCCAATATCTCCTCTTTTCCTATTTCGAGTACGCCGGCACGGATTTCGCCGCCGATATGGCCCGCATGGCCGCCGACCCGGAGACGCAGCGCTGGTGGAAGGAGACCGACCCCTGCCAGACGCCCATCCCGACCCGCCTCGACAAGGAGCTCTGGAGCCGGATGGACGAAGTCTTTCACGCGGACTGAGACCGGCGCATGAGCAGCGCCTCTCGTCTGGCCATCACCCCGGCGGACCTCGCCGTCCTCGCCGCCTATCTCGTCGGGATCGTCGGCCTCGGCCTCTGGGCCTGGAGGAAGCGCCGGACGAAACAGGCTTCGAGCACCCAGTATTTTCTGGCCGGAAGCAGCCTGCGCTGGCCGGTCATCGGGCTGGCCCTCTTCTCGACCAACATCTCGACCATCCATCTCGTCAGCCTGGCCCAGGAGGGCTACGTCAACGGCCTGGCCTACGGCAATTTCGAGTGGATGGCGGCCTTCCTGCTCATCGTCCTGGCCTTCTTCTTCGCCCCCTTCTACATCCGCTCGCGCGTGGCCACGCTGCCGGACTTCTTGGAGAAGCGCTATTCCCGCGCCTCGCGCGACTGGCTGGCCGGCCTGTCCATCGTCTCGGCCGTCTTCATCCACATCGGCTTCTCGCTCTATACCGGCGCGGTCGTGCTGCGAGGGCTCTTCGGCATCGACATCAACACCAGCATCCTCGTCACGGCCCTGCTCACCGGGCTCTACACGGTCGTCGGGGGCCTGCTGGCCGTCGTCGTGACGGAATCCGTTCAAACGATCATCCTGATCCTCGGATCGGCCTGCGTCCTCGGCTTCGGCCTGGCCCGGATCGGCGGCTGGGGCGCGCTCGTGGCGGCTGTCGAGCCGGTCAAGCTGACCGTGCTGCGGACTGCCGCCGAGACGCCGAGCCTGCCCTGGTACGCCGTCTTCCTGGGCTATCCGATCATCGGGCTCTGGTACTGGTGCGCCGATCAGACCATCGTCCAGCGCGTGCTCGGGGCCAGGGACGAGCGGAACGCCCGGCTCGGGCCGCTCTTTGCCGGCTTCATCAAGATCCTGCCGGTGTTCCTGTTCGTCCTGCCGGGTCTCATCGCCTATGGGCTCGTCCGGCAGGGGAAGCTCCCGGCGCCCGAGACCTCCGCCGACGTCTATTCCCTTCTCATCAACAACATCCTGCCGGTCGGCCTCAAGGGGCTGGTCGCGGCGGCCCTGCTGGCCGCTCTGATGAGCACCGTCTCGGGCGCGCTCAACTCCATCGCCACTCTCTTTACCTTGGATATCTACAAGCGACGGCGGCCGCAGGCCTCCGAAAAGAGCCTGACCCTTGTCGGCCGCCTCGTGACCCTGGGCGGGATGCTCGCGGCCATCCTCTGGTCGCCCTTTGTCAGCCATTTCCAGAGCCTGTTCCAAGGGATCACGGCCGTCATCTGCTACATCGCCCCGCCGATCACCGCCGTCTTCATTTGGGGCGTGCTGTGGCGCAAGGCCTCGGCGGCGGCCGCCAAGGTGACGCTCATGGCCGGATCGGGTCTCGGTCTGGCCG
>JBAIXY010000064.1:0-2217 GCA_037916205.1 Vicinamibacterales bacterium
CCCGGTGACGCCGACGGGCTTCGATGCGCAGCCCGTGGTCACGGCGACGGGCGAGCCCGCGGTCCAGCTCACCTGGACGGCGTCGGCCGATGAGAGCGGCGGGGAAAAGGACGTGGTCCGCTACGTCGTCTTCAAGGTCCAGGGGCTCTCGCCGACGTTCGGGGACCCGTTCATCAGCGTTTCCAGCGGCGCTCCGAACTACACCTACGTCGATGCGCAGGTCACGGCGGGGCTGCAGTACTGGTACGCCGTCGCGGCGCAGGACTGCACGCCCAACGTGAGCGCGGCCACGACGCCGAAGTCGGTCACACCCTGATGCCGGAGCCCTTGCCCATGTCAACGATCGATCGGCTCTCCTCCATTCCCTTCTCCGCTCGAGCCGGCAGCGCGGCGGCGGCCCGTCCCGGGTTCGGCATGCTGGCGGTGCTCCTGGTCATGCTGCTGGTCGGGGCCATCGCCGGCGCCGCCGCTACACTCGGGCTCAACACCGTGCTCGTGAACACGTACACCCTGCGGGAGAGCAACCTCAAGGCGGCGGCCGACGACGGCCTCGAGATCGCCCGCGCCCGGATCAACGGCGACACCACGGTCTACAACGACACGGCCTTCGTGGCCCTGGAGACGAACGCCTCCGTCCGTGACGCCGCCGGGAACGTCATCCCGGGGCTCACCCGCACCACCTGGGTCGGACCGGGCGGGATCGCCACCGGACAATATGGCCGGTTCGGTGAGATCGTGGACGTCGTGCGCGATCCCCAGGGGAACCAGGTGATCCGGCGTGAGGCCGTCATGCAGGAGAGCTTCGCCAAGTACGCCTACTTCACCAACAGCGAAGGCAACGGCATCCTCTTCGGCGGCGGCGACCAGATCCAGGGGCCCGTGTTCTCCAACGACATCCTGGAGATCCACTCCACGGGGGCCACCTTCCTCGGACCGGTCAGCACGGCGCAGACGATCAGCGGCAGGATCTATGGCACCTTCCGGCAGACGGTGACCGAGAACGCCACAGCGATCCGCTTCCCCCAGATCGGCAACGTGACCCGGCTCCAGGGGTACGCCGCGGCGGGCGGGACCGCCTTCACGGCCAGCCCCACGCCGCCCCGCTTCGATCAGGCCACCATGCGCATCGAGTTCGTGTGGGCGGACGTGAACGGCGACGGCAAGCCGCAGCCGGAGGAGGGCTACATCCGGGTGTATACGGTCGACGGCAACGGGTCCAGCGCCGCGTATCTCTCGGCGGACGTGCCCACCGGGGCCGGCAACGACCTGCGCAACTCCCAGAACTGCGGCCACTACGACGGGACCACGTTCGTGACCGCCTACGCGCACCCGAACAACGCCGCCAACGGCGACAACAACGTCAACGCGGTGAGGCAGCCGGGCGTGAGGTGCTTCCTCGGCGGCGACGAGGGGATCACCAACGGATTCGTCCCCAGCACCAACGGCTCGACGACGACCAACAGCAACGCCGTGGGGAGCTGGCTGGTCAATCCCACGCCGGACCCGGCGGTGGCGGGCCGGCCCGACGGCGCCTACCTGTTCCCGGTCAGCCACCAGCGCAACGCCAACTTCAAGGGCGTCATCTACGTGACGGGCAAGGTCGGCATCAGCGGCACGGTTGTCGGCCACCTCACCCTGGCCGCCACCGACAACATCATCATCCTCGACGACATCCGCTACGCCGTGAACCGCGGTGCCGGCGGCTGCCAGGACCTGCTCGGGCTCTACTCCGCCAGGAGCATCGTCGTGGCCGACAACGTCATGAACTCACCGGCCCGGTCGCCCGCTACCGGCAGCTGGACCAGCTACGGCGCCACCACCGACGAGTTCATCGACGCCGTCGTCATGGCGCTGGACAGCTTCACCGTCGCCAATCTGGACGCGGCCTCCCAGTCCAGGACGACCGAGCCCTGCAACGGCTCCGTCTGGGGGCGCGGCTGCCTCTTCCTCACCGGCGGCGTCATCCAGGGCACGCGCGGCCGCGTGGCCGTCACCTCCGGCACGGGCGGCACCGGTTACCTGAAGCGCTACTCCTACGACAAGTGCGCGGCCGAGATCCCGCCCCCCTACTTCCCCACCACGGGCTGGTTCGAGCGCGCCCAGTACTACGAGGTGAACCCGAAGGGGTTCGACATGGCCACGTACACCGGAGCACTCAAGGCCCGGCCATAGGCCGGCGCCGGCGCTCGAAGGCCCCCGCCGCGCTCCGCGCGGCGG
>JBAIXY010000065.1:0-13586 GCA_037916205.1 Vicinamibacterales bacterium
GGTCCGCCTGTCCAACCTGGTGTGGCGCCTGATCGCCACCCGCGTTCGGACCCATCTGGACCAGCCGGTCAGCGGACGGGTCGACCCAATATTCGTTGCCCTGATCGTCGACATAGGATTCGATGACCGACTCGTCGTCCCGGTACGGATTCGGCGAGGTCGAGTTATAGGCGATCGCCAGCTGGTCGAGGCCGCGGAATTTCTTGATGGCTCGCACGGCGCCCTCGCGGACGCCGGGCAGCCGGGCGCGGCGGCCGTCGATCTCGCGGGCGGTCTCGTCATGCAGCTTGGCGATCTTCTCTTTGGAGACGCCGCAGAGTTTCTTGCCTCCCTGGGCATCGGTCTCGACGCAGCCCGAACCGAGCTCGCGGCGGATGGCATCGTCGAGGTCGCTGATCAGCTGTTTGATGCTCTTGGGGGCCGGGGCCATATGTTTCATGGCTTGCGCGGTGACTGCCAGCGTCGACGCGCCGGCGATGACGGCAAGCGCGCCGCAGGCGGCGATGATCTTCGAGTACCGCATATCAAGTTGTTAAGGAATCGTCTCTGGCCCATGGGCAGGGGAGAACTTAGCAGGGCTCTAAAGAAAGTGTCAAGCGTCTGACACTATTTTATTAATGTGCCTATTTTTAAAGCAAAAAGTGCCGGCGTTATCGACTCTGTGGATAAACTTGCGGGACATGAAACACCCCCGAACCAGGCGGTTCGGGGGTGTTAAGGGTGCGGCCGGGTCAGCCGCTCTCCGAGTCGGAGTTGCCGCCGGAGCGGCCGTTGTGGCGCAGGTACTGCGCGTGGGCGGCGGTCGCGGACTTCCAGGTCACGGTCGGCGGGCGCTTCTCGGCGTCGACGGCGGCCGACAGGCTGGCCGCGCGGCGGGAGCCGATCCGGCTGGGGAGCCGGTCCACGGTCTCGGCGACGTCGCCGTACTTCTGGGCGATGCGCACCTCGACGTTGGCCGGGTCGGCCTGGAGGCCGTTCCACGGCGACTGCTCGATGCCGCGGATCATCTCCGCCTCGTCGTCGCAGTTCGCCTCGTCTCCGGCGTCGAGGTCCTCGATGAGGTCGAGGCCGTCGTCGTCCGCGCCGTCCCGCAGCTCCTCGGGGAGCTCGCCGCGCCGGGCGTCGATCATCTCGATCAGCGAGTCCTCGCTGAAGCCGTCGCTCACGTCGGTGAAGCGGCGGTCGCCGAGCGACTCGTCGTCGGGGTTCTCGTCGACGTCGGGGTTGGCGGTGTTCCGGTTCGGGATGGAGCCCATCTTGTACAGGCACAGGGCCGCGGGGCACTGCTTCTTCTGGCGGGAAGCCATCGCGTTTCCTCCTCTTTCAGTGGTACGTCAGGGTTTGTGAACGAACGGCCGGGCACGATGCTGGAAACTACGGTGATCGTAATATAGCATAAATAGGGCATTTTGTCAAGGGTTTCTGACATATCTGGGTAATTCTGGCTAGGCGGTTATTTGGCCTGTTTCAGCTAAAATAATCCCTATTGTACGCGCCGTATCGTCTGATATACTCTGTTCCAGTATGCCGCGAGGCAGATCTCCGGAAATAAGCTCTGACCAGCCACCGGCCGGCGGCCTTATGGGCCACGCGGCCATTTTTGGCCTGTTGGAGCGTTCGCTGAAAGCGGGCCGCCTGGCGCATGCCTATCTTTTCTCCGGCCCGGCCCACGTCGGCAAGATGACCGTTGCCCGCGCCGCGGCCGGCCTGCTGCTCGGTCCGGAAACGCCTTTGAACCAGCACCCCGACCTGCTGGTCGTCGAGCCCGGCCGCGATCCCAAGACCGGCAAGCTGCACAACGAGATCGTCCTTGACCAGGTCCACGCCCTGCGTGGCTGGCTGTCGCGGGGCGCTTTCTACGGCGGCTGGAAGGTCGTCATCGTCGACGGCGCCGACCTGCTGAACAAGGAAGCCGGCAACGCCCTGCTCAAGAACCTGGAGGAGCCGAAGGAAAAGACGCTGATGCTGCTCCTGGCCGCGGCCGCCGACGACGTCCAGCCGACGATCAGGTCGCGCTGCCAGTCCGTCGTCTTCGGCCTGGTGCCGGCCGCCGAGATACGTTCCCGCCTGGCGGCCGAGGGCGTGCCCGCGGACCAGGCCGAACTTTACGCCCGCTTGGCCGCCGGCCGGCCGGGCCTGGCCAAACGCTACGCCGCCGATCCGGCGGCCCTGGCCGAGATGACCGAGCTCCGGTCCCGCCTGCTCGAACTTCCCGAAGCGCCGCTCGCCGACCGTTGGCTGATGCTCGACGCCTTGGTGCCGGAGAAGACGCCCTTCAACGAGGCCGTGGCCCAGGCCGCCGCCGCCCTGGACCTGCTGTCCGAGCTGCTGCGCGACGCCCTGCTCGAAAGCTATGGCCAGGGCGCCCGCGCCGTCCACGCCGACGTCGCCGGCCGCACCGCCGCCTGGGCGGCCAGCCTCGGCCGCGGCAGGATCGCCGCCGCGCTCGAGGAGATCGTCGCCGCCAAGAAAGCCCTGGCCGAGAACGCCAGCGTCCGCGGCGTCCTGGGCGGCGTCGCCTTAGCCTTTTAATTGGGCGGCCAGCGTGTTAACATTCCGTAAGGTCAGACTTTTTCCGGCCCCGCCAGCCGGTTTTCATTCCCAAGCGTTATGGCCAACCGAACATCGTCCCCGTTGTTACTAGCCTCCCTGGCCGGTCTGCTCTTCATCGGAGCGGGCTGCATCACCGTCGGAACCGGCAGCGCCGGCGCCGGCGCGGCTGACGGCGCGGTCTTCAAGAGCGTCAACAAGGGCGACTCCTGGGTCCAAAAAGCGGCCGTGCCCACGACCACCGGGCAGAAGGCCTCGATCGGCGGGGTGTCCGTCGCCACCATCGTCCAGGACCCGGAGGACCCGAACGCGCTGTACCTCGGCACCAACGAGAACGGCATGTTCTATTCCTATGACGCCGGCGAATCCTGGCGCCAGCCTTCGCAGGTCAGCGGCGGCCGCATCGCCTCGATCGCCATCCATCCGCGCAACAAGTGCGTCATCTACGCCACCGCCGAGAACAAGCTGCTCAAGTCCGAGGACTGCTCGCGCACCTGGTCCGTGCCGTTCCTCGATTCGCGCACCGACAAGCGGACCAAGGCCGTGGCCGTGGATTCCTATAATCCGAACGTCATCTGGCTCGGCCTCAACACCGGCGACCTGCTGAAGAGTTCGGACAACGGCAACTCCTGGGCCAACGTCAAGAACTTCAACAACGACGAGATCATGAAGATCATGATCAGCCCGGCCGACACCCGGCGCGTCTACGTGGCCATGAAGGCGAGCGGCGTCTGGCGGTCCGACGACGCCGGCGCCAGCTGGATCGACCTCAGCGAGAAGTACAAGGACTTCGGCGGCGCCCGGGAGTTCGGCGACCTGGCCATCGGCGTTTCCGACCCGCGGGTCCTGGTCCTGGCCTCGAGGTACGGCCTGATCCGCTCGAGCGACGGCGGTGACACCTGGGAGAAGATCGACCTGCTGACGCCGCCCGGCTCGACCCTGATCTATTCGGTGGCCGTCGATCCCAAGGACCCGAACAACCTTTACTACGGCACCTCGACGACCTTCTACCGCTCGGCCAACGCCGGCCTGAACTGGGTGCCCAAGAAGCTCCCGACCTCGCGCACCTCGACCGCGCTCATGGTCGACGCGATCAATTCCTCGGTCCTGTACATGGGCGTGACCAAGTTCGGCAAATAACGCCGCGGCAGCCACACGAATATGCCATCAGACCTTCTGGCCAAATACGACAGCGATTTCCAGGACGCCATCGAGTTCCTGAAGATGGAACTCGGGCAGCTGCGCACCGGCCGGGCCACTCCGGCCCTGGTCGAGAACGTCTCGGTCGAGGCTTACGGCTCCCGGACGGCGCTCGTCGGCCTGGCCTCGATCTCGGTGTCGGACCCGCGCACCATCGTCGTCGAACCCTGGGACAAGAACCTGCTCAAGGACATCGAGCGCGGCATCCAGGAAGCCAGGCTGGGCATCAACCCCGTGGTCCAGGGCAAGCTGATCCGCATCTCCCTGCCGGTGATGACCGAGGAGAACCGCAAGAACCTGATCAAGCTGATGAACGAGAGGCTGGAGCAGGCGCGCATCGGCGTCCGCGGCGTCCGCGACAAGGCCAAGGCCGAGGTCGTCCAGGCCGAGAAGGACAAGGCTCTGGGCGAGGACGACAAGTACCGCCTGCTGGAGCAGCTGGACAAGGTCGTCGCCGGCTGGAACGAGAAGATCAAGCATATCGGGGAGGAGAAGGAGAAAGAAATAATGACCATCTAGTCAGCAAAAAGCCGGGCCGCCGGAATGTTCCGGCGGCTTTTTGTATCTTTTGTCATTGGCGCCCGGCAGGAATAGGGAGCGTCTGATTGTGTATCAATTTGGCTTGAATATCATATTTTCATGGAAAATAAGGATAGGCGGCCGTCCTGGTTTGTCAGCCACCCTTGACAGTTATCCCCAGACGTGCTATATTGCTCTGTTCATTGATAAAGATCCTGGGAAACGAAATGGAGGGGGACACCCCGACCGCCGGGCTTCGGCCCAATTGGTCGGGTCGGCGCGGACATAGGTGGCAGCCGGTTTCGACTGGCAGCTCCCAATGGAAACGCCATTGCTCGGGAATCTGCTTAGCAGATCACCCCGGGTTCGCCTCCAGCTCGTTTCCCAGGATTTTTCTTACCGACAAGGACGCAGACCCGAACCACAGGCGCTTCCGCCTTTTTGAAAGAAGGAGTTGAACATGTTGACGATCCGTAATGGCGGTCTGATCGAGGCCGACCTCAAGCATGGCGAGACGCCGGACATGGTGCTGACCGCGCTGGCCTTCGCCAGCTACTGCCTGGCGCCGCCGGTCGACGCCGACCTGTTCCCGGCGAACGACGGCCTGCCCGCCGGCCTGATCCGGGAGCACGTGCGCGGCGCCGAGCTGTTGCTCATCGCCGTCGGCGGACGGGCCTGCCTCACCCAGGTGACGCGCCTGCCGCTCGCGCTCGACCGGTACCAGCTCAATCTCGGGCTGTTCGAGGGCGAACCGGCCAAGCTGATCGCCGCGGCCAACGACCTCTTGGACCTGTTCCTCGAGCGCTTGAGCTAGACCGGGCGCAACTTGCCCCCACACCTTTCGTCTAAAGGTGTGGGGGTTTTCGTTTTCCGCGGGCCGGCCGCCATCCGACCCAAAGCGGATGGTTCAGGCAAAAAGCCGCACCCGTCCGCCTTGTGCCTGCTTTATCCCTGTGGTACCGTGTTTCCATTGCCACAGATAGCTTCGGCTTATTTTTATGGATGACCAACTGATGGACAAGATCGTCGCCCTGGCCAAGCGCCGCGGCTTCATGTTCCCGGGTTCGGAGATCTACGGCGGCCTGGGTTCGACCTACGACTACGGCCCGCTGGGCGTCCTGCTCAAGAACAACGTCCGTCAGGCCTGGTGGAGGGCCGTCGTCCAGCAGCGCGACGACATCGTCGGCCTGGATTCGGCCATCCTCATGCACCCCAAGACCTGGGAAGCTTCCGGCCACCTCCAGGGTTTCACCGACCCGCTGGTCGACTGCAAGAGCTGCCACAAGCGTTTCCGCGCCGATCACCTGCTCGAGGCCCGTTCGCGCGAGATGAAGGGCCTCAAGGAGAAGCCCCTGACCATGAAGGACATCCGCTGCCCGGAGTGCGGCGGCGAGCTGACCGACATCCGCCAGTTCAACCTGATGTTCAAGACCTTCATGGGCCCGGTCGAGGACGCGGCTTCGGTGGTCTACCTGCGCCCGGAGACGGCCCAGGGCATCTTCGTCAATTTCCTGAACGTCCTGCAGACCAGCCGCAAGCGCGTGCCCTTCGGCATCGCCCAGGTCGGCAAGGCCTTCCGCAACGAGATCACGCCCGGCAACTTCACTTTCCGCACCCGCGAGTTCGAGCAGATGGAGCTGGAGTTCTTCGTCAAACCCGGCACCGACGAGGAGTGGTTCGAGACCTGGAAGAGCTTCATGCTCGACTGGTTCGTCTCGGTCGGCGGGCACAAGGAGAAGTTCCGCTTCTACGAGCATCCCAAGGAGGACCTGTCGCACTACTCGAAGCGCACCGTCGACCTGGAGTACGAGTTCCCCTGGGGCTTCGCCGAGCTCTGGGGCTGCGCCAACCGCACCGATTTCGACCTCAAGCAGCACTCGCAGTTCAGCGGCCAGGACCTGTCCTACCGCGACGACCTGACCGGCGAGCGCTTCACGCCCTACGTCATCGAACCGTCGCTCGGCCTCGACCGCGCCGTGCTGGCCCTGCTGATCGACGCCTATGAGGAGATCGAGGGCGGCCGCACCACGACGACCGAGTCGTCCAAGGAGGTCGAGACCGTGCTGCGCTTCCATCCGAGCATCGCCCCGGTCAAGGCCGCGGTCCTGCCGCTGTCCAAGAAAGAGCCGCTCATCGGCATCGCCAGGAAGCTCCAGGCCGAGCTGGCCAAGCGCTGGATGGTCCAGTACGACGAGGTCGCTTCGGTCGGCCGGCGCTACCGCCGGCAGGACGAGATCGGCACGCCCTACTGCATCACCGTCGACTTCGAGACGCCCAACGACAACAAGGTCACGGTCCGCGACCGCGACACCATGAAACAGGACCGCGTCGCCCTGGGCGAGGTCGCCGCTTTCCTGGCCGAGAAGATCGGCTGCTGACCGCGCCTGCTATGTTCGAATACAAGAAGCTCAAGCTGAAGAACGGCATCCGGGCCATCCTCATCCCGCACGAGGAGACCGCGGCCGCCACCGTCCTGGCCCTCTACGAGGTCGGTTCGCGTTATGAGACCGCGGAGCTGGCCGGCGCCTCGCACTACATCGAGCACATGATGTTCAAGGGCACGACCCGGCGGCCGGACACCCTGTCCATCTCCAAGGACCTCGACTCGGTCGGCGCCGACTACAACGCCTTCACCGGCAAGGACTACACCGGCTACTACATCAAGCTCCAGGCCGACCGGCTGCCGCTCGCCGTCGACATGCTCGAGGACATGGTCTACCACTCGGTCTACCGGCCGCACGACCTGCTTTCCGAGCGCCAGGTCATCTGCGAGGAGATCCGGATGTATGACGACAACCCGATGATGCTGGTCGAGGAGCTCATGGAAGAGGAGCTGTTCAAGGGCTCGACCCTCGGCCGGCGCATCGCCGGCTCGGTGGATTCGATGATGGGCATCGGCCGCGAGGGACTGGTCGGCTACCGCGACCGATTCTACGTGCCCCAGCGCACGGTCGTGGCCGTGGCCGGCAAGTTCAAGGAGAAGGAAGCGATCAAGCTCCTGGAAAGCACCTATGGCAAGCGTCCGGCCGCCGAGCCGCCGAAGCCGTTCAAGAAGTTCTCGGTCGGTTCCGCCGATTACGTGAAGGCCCGCGTCCGGCTGCACAAGAAGGAGACCGAGCAGGTCCAGCTGTGCCTGGGCTTCCCGGGCTACCCTTACGGCGACCCGAAGCTGCCGGCGCTCCTGCTCCTGTCCTCGATCCTCGGCGGCACGATGAGCTCGCGCCTGTTCCTGCAGGTGCGCGAGAAGCGGGGACTGTGCTACTTCATCCGCGCCTCGATCAACCCCTACCAGGACGTCGGCTCGCTGACCATCCAGTCCGGGCTGGCCAAGGACCGCATTCATGAAGCCCTGGAGGTCATCATGGACGAGCTGCGCAAGATCCGGGCCAAGGACGTGACCAAGGAGGAGCTGGTCCGGGCCAAGGAGAACCTCAAGGGCCGGGTCATCCTGAGCCTCGAGGATTCCAGCCAGCTGGCCGACTGGTACGCCAAGCAGGACCTGCTGCAGAAGAAGACCGAGTCGCCCGAAGATCGCCTGAAAAAAAGATTCGCGGTGACGGCCGGCGACATCCGCCGGGCCGCCGCCGACGTCCTGCGCGCCGCCCGCCTGTCCATGGCGGTCATCGGCCCGTACGACGACCAAGCGCCGTTCCTCAAGCACGGCGAAAAGCTATGAAGAAGAAGACCCTCGTCATCGCCAACTGGAAGATGCAGCTTAACAGCGCCGACTCCGTGGCGCTGGCCAAGGAGGTCGTCCGGCTCTGGGCCGGCCAGGCCGCCGGCCGCAGCGACATCGAGGTGGTAGCCTGTCCGTCGCACGTGGCCCTGCCCGCCGTCCACGAGATCCTCAACGGCACGCCCGTGGCCATGGGCGCCCAGGACGTGTTCTGGGAGGACAAGGGGGCCTACACCGGCGAGATCTCGCCGGTCACCCTCAAGGAGCTGGGCTGCGAATACTGCCTGGTCGGGCACTCGGAACGCCGGGGCTTCCTCGGCGAGACCGACGAGATGGTCCAGAAGAAGACGGCCGCCCTGCTGCGCCACAACATCATCCCGGTCGTCTGCGTCGGCGAGACCATGGAGGAGCGGCGCGCCGGCAAGCGTGACGCCGTCGTCATCGCCCAGGTGCAGGCGGCCATCAAGGGCAACCGGCCCGTCGGGACCCAGAAGCTGGTCATCGCCTACGAGCCGCGCTGGGTCATCGGGTCCGGCCAGGCCGTGGCCCCCGACGACGCGGCCTCGATGCACCGCCTGATCCGCGACACCCTCTACGAGAACCTGCCGGCCGACGTGGTCGACCGCCAGACGACCGTCATCTACGGCGGTTCGGTGGACGCCGGCAACATGGGCGGCTTCATCAAACTGGACGTGATCGACGGCGTGCTGGTCGGCGGCGCTTCGCTCAAGGCGCCGGAGTTCGTCAAGCTCTGCGAGCTGGCCGCCGACCTGAACACCTGATCTTATGTTGTTCTACGCCGTCGTTTTCGGCGTCATTTTCGTCTGTCTGGCCGCGATGATCGCCATCGCCGCCAGGAAGTTCCCGCAGCTCACGCTGATCGACACCAAGGCCCTGCCCAAGGAAAAGGAGATCCAGAAGAAGAAGCAGATCCTGGACGAGCGGGTGCGCCGCATGTCCGGCGCCTGGCGGGTCAGCCTGGTCAAGATGTTCACGGCCGCTTTCGAGCGGCTGCGTCAGGGTTTCCGCCGGCAGTACCGCAAGCTTCTGCAGCTCGAAAGCAAATACACGGCCAAGCCGGCCGCGGCGCCATCGGCCGCCGAGCTCAGGGCCAAGGCCGCCAAGTCGCTCGAGGACGCCGCCCGCCTGGCGGGCGAGGGCAAGCCCGACGAGGCCGAGAGGAAATACATCGAGGCCATCAAGCTGGACCGGACCGGCGTCGGCGCCTACCGCGGCCTGGGCGACCTGTACATGGAGATGAAGGATTACGCCCACGCCAAGGAGACCTACGCCTATCTGGTGAAGGCCAGCGTCCGGGCCTGCTGCGCCGGCCGCAAGAAGAAGCCGGTCCAGAACGGACAGATCGGCCTGGCCTGCGACGCGCCGGCGGCGGACCTGGCGGAGATCGCCAAGAACTACCTGAGTCTGGCCCTGGCCTGCCGGGCCCTGGGCGATAACGCCGGATTCAAGCTGGCCCTGGAGAACGCCGTGGCCCATGAGCCGGCGAACCCCAAACATCTTGATTTACTAATTGAGGCGTGTATACTGGAGAACGACAAAGAAAGGGCTTTTGAGGTTTTCCGCAGGCTGAAAGAGGTCAATCCGGATAACCAGAAGCTCGGGGCTTTGTACGAGCGGATCTCGGCGATCCCCGCCGGCTCCGTTTTAAAAAGCGAAAAATAGGGAAAAAGCACATAAAATAGACTTCCTTGAACCGCAGTCACGTCGCTTGCGACGTGAAGGCGAGCGTAGCGCGAGCGAAAGCGAGGGCGAGCGAACACTGAGCGAGCCCGAACGAAAGCTCGCGCTGGAAGCGAGCATGCCGACGTAGCTCAGCTGGTAGAGCATCTCCATGGTAAGGAGAAGGTCACCGGTTCAATCCCGGTCGTCGGCTCCACGCTTGGCCGGAGTTCCCCGAACCCCGGCGAAGCGAGGAGGAAAAAGGCCCGATGCGAAGTCACATTTCGCGAAGCGAAATGTGAAGGCAAGCGAGTCTCGATTCGATCGTGTAGCAAGTATTGGGTGCACGGTCGGCGTCGTTGCCGAGAGAGCGAACAGTATCAAAAAAGTTTCCTTAAATTGCAGTCGCACCGCTTGCGGTGCGAAAGCGAGCGTCGCCCGTGCGCAAGCGAGGGCGAGTTCGCACCGAAGGAGCCCGAGCAAGAGCACGGGCGGAAAGCGAGCGCGGGCAGGTACCGAAGCGGTCAAACGGGGCTGACTGTAAATCAGCTGGCTATGCCTTCCTAGGTTCGAATCCTAGCCTGCCCACCACCTCTTTAAAGCAACCACGAGCACGCGCCACCTTAGCTCAGCCGGTAGAGCAACAGTTTTGTAAACTGTAGGTCCCCGGTTCGAATCCGGGAGGTGGCTCCACTTTCTCTGGACAGAAAACGTCCGGAAAGGTATGCTCCCGGAACCTTAGTCAGCAGAAATATGTCACAGGACAATCTCATCAAGATGGAGTGCAGCGCCTGTCACCGGGTCAATTACCACTCCCGCAAGAACAAGAAGGCCCTGAAGGAACGGCTGGCCCTCAGCAAGTTCTGCCGCTGGTGCAAGAAGCACACGGAACATAAGGAAACCAAGTAAGCCATGAGCGGCCGGCCGCCGTTTATGGACGCTTCGCAGCAAAACCAGACGAAGACCAAAGAGCGCGTGCGCCCGGCCTTGCCGGCGCACGTTTTGGTTTTTATCGAGGGCTTCTGCCTGATGGTCGTCGAGCTGATCGCCGGCCGGATCATGGCGCCCTACCTGGGCGTCTCGCTCTACACCTGGACCAGCGTCATCGGCGTGGTGCTCCTGGGCATCACGGTCGGCAACTTCTGCGGCGGCATCCTGGCCGAGAAATACCATGCCGACCGCCGGATCATCGGCTACATCTTCTTCCTCAGCGGAGTGGTGGCCGCGGCCTCGGTCTACGTGTTCGAGCCGGTCTACCTGATGGTCTCCGTCCTCGGCCTGCCGCAGCAGGCCTCGGCCCTGCTGTTCTCGCTCCTGGGCTTCTTCCCGACCAGTTTCCTGCTCAGCCTGATCACGCCGATCGTTATCGCCAATTCGCTGAAATCCCTGGAACGGACAGGCACCACGGTCGGCGGCATCTACGCCATCTCTTCCGTGGCCAGCATCCTCGGGACCTTCGCCACCGGTTTCTTCCTGATCGCCTGGTTCGGGGTCAATTTCCTGATGCTCTCGGTCGCCGCCGTGCTGGCCCTCACCGGCATCTACACGGCCGCGGAACCGCGCCTGACCCGAAGCAGCCTCTCCGTGCTGATCCTCGGTCTGCTCTGGGGCGGACTGCTCTTGCCCGGGCGCTGCGAGACGGAGACGGCCTATTACTGCGTGCGCGCCGAGAGCGTCCAGCGCACCGATCTGGGTCAGGGGCTGGCCCTGCGGCTGGACTACCTGGTCCACAGCTACGTCTTCGACCGGTCGTCCAAGCTGGGCTACGACTATGAACTGGTCTACGCCGACGCCTCGGAGTACGCCGCGGCGCGGCTTCCCGACCGGAAGCTCAGCGCCCTGTTCATCGGCGGCGGAGGCTACACCATGCCGCGCTACCTGGCGGAACTGTATCCCGGTTCCAGGATGGACGTGGCCGAGATCGATCCCGGCGTGACCAAGTACGTCGAGGACCGGCTGGGGCTGAATCCGGAGGATCCGGACATCCGAACCTACAACGGGGACGCGAGGATGTTCTTGGCGCGCGACGCCGGCGGCCGCCGCTACGACCTGATCTTCGGCGACGCCTTCAACGACTATTCGGTCCCGTATCACCTGACCACCCTGGAGTTCGCCCGCATGGTCAAGGAGCACCTGGCCCCGGGCGGCATCTACGCGCTGAACATCATCGACAAGGCCGGCGACGGCCGGCTGACCGCGTCGTTCATCAAGACCCTGTCGGGCGTCTTTCCGAGCGTCGAATTGATGAACACCGACCTGGACTGGACCAGGGGCGGCCGCGACACTTACGTCATCCTGGCCTCGGACCGGCTGTTCAACGCCGACGAGTGGCGGAGCGCGGCGGACGCGGCCCATGAGCTGCGGCTCAAGGCCGGCAATCCGTCCCCGCAGGTGCTGGCCCAGCGCCTGGCGCCGGCGGACATCGAGCGGTATTTCGATCCGGACAAGGGCGTCCTGCTGACCGACGACTACGCGCCGACCGACGCGCTGACCACTTCGCTGTTCAGGAGCGGGAGATAGGGGAGGGATCGATCTACGAAAAACCCCGCAGAGGCTGCGGGGATTTTGTTTTGATCGGCCTATTTCTTGTTCAGCAGCGGTTCGCCCGCGCGCCTTAGCCCGACGATCAACATCTTGCTGCTTACACCTGGGCGAACAATATCATGTGGTTGTTGCCGTATTTTTTCGCGCACTTGGGACAGTAGGCGTAATGGACGTAGTAGTCTTTGGCCTTTTGACCCGCGGCGGCCAGGTATTCATCCATTTGTTTGACGAATTTCGGGATGGCGTTGTATGGGCCGGCGAAGACCTTGCCGATGAAGGTGCCGCTGATAGTCACGTTATCCGCCCCCGGCACGGGACCGGTAACGGACAGATATATTTCCGACCTGAAGGCGCTGGGGTCGCGGAACAATAACAAGACGTCTGTCTGATCGGTCTCCGTTTTTTGCGCTTCTTCGACCATTTTGCACATTTTGGAGATCTTCATTCCGAGCAAGGGGGGAAACGGGATGTGGAACAGCGTGGGGATGGTCTCTTTGACGAACGGCTTGCTTGCCCAGTTGAAAGTTTTTTTGTCCCATTTGTCCGGGTCGAAGCGGGGGCAGCATTCCTTGTTGGCGTCTTTCATATAAGGATCTTATCTCTCGAGCCTTTTTCTTAGTTCATTTATGACGGCTTTCTGCCAGTACTTCATGGAAAACCGACCGATCAACGGTTGTGCGACTATACGGAGCCAGCGCTTATGAATGGCAACCTGGTAAGTGTAATCGATCACGGTTCCTTCTGGACGTTCAGAGAGCAACAATTCTTCGTGGCCGGAAGTTCCGAATTTAGGACTTTCATTATCCGAAACGAACCCCTTTCCAGGGAGGATCCGGGTTTTCATTTTTACCGGGAACTTTTGGCCGAACGATCTGACGGTCGCGTCCATTTCCAAATAATTTCCTTCCCGTTTCTTCACCTGTATCGATTCGGCAACCTTCGGGAAATGCTCCGGAAATTTCTCGAAGTCCGTAATCATCATGAATACATCCTCAACGGGCGCTTTAACAAGCCACTGAGCATGAAGCTTAATTTCTTTCATATGTGTAATTCTACCATGACTTTTTTAAATAAGACGATCATGGATGGAATTATTTTAAAATCAAAAATCCCCACGCCGATGGCGTAGGGATTTTTGATGGCGGGGGAGGTAAGCCGCGGTCGTGCGGCTTTCGGCGACAAGAGCGGAGGAGGTAGGAATCCCGCTCACCCGGCCGCCGCTCGGTGCCGTTGCCCTCGCGGCGGCCTCCTTCGCGGCCCGGGGTCCTCGGGCGTGCCGTACTAGGCACGCCCTCGGATACCCTTCGAAGCCCTTCGGCCCATCCGCATAAAACAACGCCGCCCAGCGCAATGGCTGGGCGGCTTTGTTATGGCGGGTCCGAAGGGATTCGAACCCTCGATCTTCTCCGTGACAGGG
>JBAIXY010000066.1:0-1590 GCA_037916205.1 Vicinamibacterales bacterium
GCGTTTCCGACCGCGAGCGCTACATTATCGAAGGGGATTTCTACAGGGGGACGGAAAAGACATACGACAAGGCCATCCGGGCCTATACGAAGGTTCTCGAGCTCTACCCGGACGATACGTTCGCGCACAACGGGCTGGGGCTGATCAACGGCGGCCTGCAGGAATGGAATCAGGCCGCCGAGCACTACCGGGCGTGCATCAGCAAGCCGGGCGCGCCGTACCTGAACTACGAGAACCTGGCCGGGGTTTACGCGGCGATGGGGCAGTACGACAAGGCGGAGGAGCTCCTCAGGGGATTCCTGAAAACGGCGCCGCAGACCGCTTCGGCATACCGGGTCCTGGCCGACAATTTCATGTATCAGGGAAGGTACGACGAGGCGCTGGCCGAGGCGGAAAAGGCCTTCGCGCTCGCTCCGGACATCATCGAAAACCACGTGACGATGGGCCTCGCCTATATGCTCAAGGGAGACGCCGTCCGGGCGGAGGACGAGTACAAGAAGTTGCTCGAGGGCGCGCTCAAGGCCGGAAGACCGTGGCGGCGGGGCGCCATCATCATGTTCTACGCCTCGAGGGGGCGGTACAAGCTGGCGTTGGAGCAAATCGGCCTGGCCACGGAGCAGGCGCGGCAGGTCGGCGAAGCGCCGTGGCTCGCGATGATCAATTTCTTTGCGGCTTGGGTCTATTCGAGCGCCGGCATGCCGGGAGACGGGCTCAAAGCTGCGGAGCAGGCGTTCAGGAGGGCCGCGGCCGACGAGAACTTGGGGTTAATGCGAAATGCCCTCTGGGCCCAGGGGTTGTGCCTCGTCGCGATGAAATCGCTTGACCGTGCGCAGAGCAAAGCCGATGAGCTCAAGGCCATGGCCGAAGCGAGCATGGTCAAGGGGGTCGGCTCCGGCTGGCGGGAGATCCAGGCGCGGATCGAGATCGAGAAGGGGAATTACGGGAAGGCGGTGGAGCTTGAGACGGCCGCCGTGGCGATGCTTCCGGCTCAGAGCGGTTTTTCGCTTGCGGACGGGTTTTTTTATGACACGCTGGCGCGGGCGTACGAGGGGGCCGGGGATCTCGAGAACGCGCGCAAGACGTATGAGAGGCTCCAGGCGCTGACTTTCGGCAGGTTCGCGAGCGGGAATCTGTATGCGCTCAGCTTTTACCGGGTAGGGATGATTGCTGAGAAGACGGGCGATAAGGCGGCGGCGCGGAAGAATTACGAGAAGTTCCTCGAGATGTGGAAGGACGCGGACCCCGGGCTCCCGGAGCCGGCCGACGCCCGGCGCCGCCTCGCCGCCCTGTAGATGATGCCCAAGCTAACATAACCTAAAGATAAATAATGTGATAGATAGCTTGGAGGGGCCTTTTTCAGGCCTTAAACGGCATTATTTGCCGCAAAAAACGAAGATAAGGAATGCAGTCCCGGTTTAGACTCGCGTCATCGACTGCGGCTCGACGAGGCAAGGCCGAGGATGAGGCCGAGGACGATCGACCACAACGCCGCGAGGCCGATCTGATAATCGGCCGGAAGCGAGAACGTTATGGTGTGGGCCGGGATCCAGAACCAAAGGAGCGTCAGCCAGGCGGCGCGAAGACCCGCGA
>JBAIXY010000067.1:0-3059 GCA_037916205.1 Vicinamibacterales bacterium
GACCTGACCGGCGCGGATCGCCTGCCTTGCCGGGCCGCGACTGTTGCCAACTCCGACCTTTCGTGCCAAAATAAGCCAACCACTGAGGTTTCATCACTTACGACCTATGTCGACGAAGAGAACATACCAGCCGAAGGTCCGGAAGAAGTACAAGGTGCACGGTTTCCGCAAGCGGATGCGCCGGAACGCCGGCCGGAACGTGCTGAAGCGCCGGAGGGCCAAGGGCCGCAGGCGCCTGACGGTCAGATAGTGACGCTTGACGCGCGGCCCACGTGGCCGCGCTTTAAGGTCTCGGGCCGAAAAGCCATCATATGCTGCCGCGATTCAACCGATTGAACGCCGACCGTGATTTCAGCCGCCTGATGAAGGCCGGCCGCTTCGTCCATGGCCGCGACGTCAGCCTGAAAGGCGCGGCCAACAAGCTGGCCGCGACCAGGGTCGGTTTCAGCGTCGGCACGAAGATCTCCAAGAGGGCCGTGGTCCGCAACCTGCTGAAGCGGCGCCTGCGCGAGATCGTCCGCAAGCAGCTGCCGCGGATCGCGCCCGGCTACGATCTGCTGTTCATGGCCAAGCCGAGCGCGGCCAAGCTGGATTTCGCCGGACTGGAAAAGGCCGTGTCCGATCTCCTGGCGAAGAGCGGCTTGCTGCGCCGGAACTGATATGTTCGAGCGTATTTCCTGGATGCAGCGCCGGCTGGTGCTGTCCACCATCAGGTTCTATCAGAAGACCTTTTCTCCGGACCACGGCTGGACCAAGGTCTTCTATCCTTTCGGCTGCTGCAAATTCCGGCCGACCTGCTCCGAGTATACCTATCAGGCGGTCAGCGAGTACGGCGTCATCCGCGGCCTGCGGCTGGGCCTGCTGCGGCTGGCCAGGTGTCATCCCTGGAGCGCCGGCGGCCACGACCCGGTCCCCAAAATAAGCTTGAAAAAATAGCCCCGTTAAGCAAAAAACCGCCGGTCAAGGCGGCTTTTTGGACTGCGGCCCGGTCAGGCCAGGATCCGGAATTTCTTGTCGCGCGAGGTCTGGCCGGCGATCAGCTCGATATTGGACTTGGCCGTGCCGAAATGTTCGGCCAGCATCTCGATGACGTCGAGGTTGGCCCGCCCCGATTCCGGCGCCACCGGCGTTTTGACCTTGAGCGAACCGTCGGGCAAGACGGTCAGCCGGCGTTCACGGGCCTTGGTCTGCACTCTGACGCTGACGACGATCTCTTTCATAGGGGTTAGGCGCAGCGGCCGGTCTCGGATCGGAGTTGTTTCAGCGCGGCGACATCCCCGATGCGATCCTCGTCGTGCGGAGTTTCCAGGATGAGATCGATATCGGGGAAGAGCGGCGATCCCAGCAGGGACCGGAAACCTTCCAGCCCGATCCGGCCGCGTCCGATGTGTTCGTGACGATCGACGTGAGATCCCAGCTCGGCCTTGGAATCATTGGCGTGGCAGACCGCCAGCCGGTCGAGGCCGATGGTCCGGTCGAACCGGCCGAGAACATCGGCGACGGCCTCGGCGTTCCTCAGATCGTATCCCGAAGCGAAGGCGTGGGCGGTATCGAAGCAGACGCCGAGCCGCTCGTCGCCGACGGCGTCGAGGATGGCCCGGACCTCCTCGAAGTCGCGGCCGATGACGTGGCCGGAGCCGGCCGAGATCTCGATGAGCGGCCGGGCCGCGCCCTCATAGCCGGCCAGGATCCGCTTCAGGGCCGCGGCGACCGTTTCCAGGGCTTCTCCCCGTCCGGCCTCGCTGGCGCTGCCGACGTGGGTCATGACCGCCGCGGCGCCTAGCAGCGCCGCCCGTTCCAGGTCGGTCCTGATGATCTCCTCGGAATTGCGGCGGATCCGCTCGTCTTTTGAAGCCAAATTGAGCACGTAAGGCGTATGCACGTACCAGGCCGCCTGCCGGTGGTCGGCGCAGGCCTGGAGGAAGCGGTCGGCCGTCTCGGCCGGGATCGGCGGCACCCGGCCTCCCTGCGGCGGCCGCGTGAACAGCTGAAAGCACTCCAGTCCCAGCGCGGCCGCCCTGGCCGGGGCCGTCGGGAGTCCCCCGGCGATGGAAACGTGAGCTCCTATCCTCATAACTAAACGCCGCGGTCAAAAGGCCGCGGCGTCATTCATTCATTTCTCGATCGACTGCTCCCGGATCTTTTCGACGATCTTGCGGTTCCGGATGACCGAGCGCAGGTAGTCCTCGTAGTCCTCGGAACGGATGCGCGCCTGGGTCTCGGCGTCCTCGGAGTAGGCATTGAGCAGCCGGTTCTGTTCGGCCAGCACCTCGGCGTCCGGAGCCTCGATGTGCTCGCGGTCGCCGACCTCGCGCATGGCCAGCGCCACCTTGATGCGCTTGACGGCCTGAGGCGCCATTTCCAGCTTCATCTCGCCCAGCGTCTTCTTCAGGCTCTGCAGGTATTCGTCGAACTTCAGGCCGCGCTCGGCGACCTCATGGGACAGCTCGTGGACCATGCGGTCGACCTCCTGGTTGACGATGGCCTCGGGGATGTCCTCGAACTTCGACTTATCGGCGAGCTTCTCCAAAGCCTCGTTCTCGGCGCGGCGCATCTCCTTGTCGCGGGCCTCCTCTTCCATGTTCTTCTTGAGCAGTTCGCGAAGCTTGGGCAGGCTCTCCTGGCCCAGGCCCTTGGCGAACTCGTCGTTCAGGTCGGGGTGGTTGAGCTCGTAGACCTGCTTGATGATGACGGCGAAGTCGACGTCCTTGCCGGCCAGGTTCTTCTGGTAGTGGTCGGCCGGGAACTTGAGTTTGAAGTTCTTCTTCTCGCCGGGCTTGAGTCCGACGACCTGCTCCTTGAGGCCGGGAATGTAGTACTCCTCGTCCAGGTAGATGCCGTGGCCGCGGGCCTGTCCGCCCTCGAGCGGCACGCCGGCCAGCGACATGTCCATGTCGACGACGATCTTGTCCTGCGGCCGGACCTCGCGGTCGACGGCGGCTTCCTTGGTCCGCATCTTCTGCAGCTGCTTGAGCGCGGTCTCGACCTCGGCTTCCTTGACCTCGGGCACTTTCATCTTGACCTTGATGCTGTCGAGCGCCGGCACGGACAGGACCTTG
>JBAIXY010000068.1:0-2499 GCA_037916205.1 Vicinamibacterales bacterium
GCGGCTTCATCTTCGGCTTCTCGCCCTACATGATGATCCGGGCGACCCAGCACGCCAACCTGATCATGACCTTCACCGTCCCGCTCCTGGCGCTGGCGGCGATCGCCTTCTGCCGCCGGCCGACCCGGCGCGGCGCCTGGTGGCTGGCCGGCGCGGTCCTGCTCAACGCGCTGTCGTCCTTCTACTACGACGTCGGCGGCCTGATCTTCCTGGCGGTCCTCTTCTTCTTTTACCGGCGCGAACTCCTCGCCGACCGGCACGTCCGGCTGACCCTGCCGGCTGCCGGCGCCGTCGCCCTGGCCGCGGTCCTGCCGGCGCTGCCGATGCTGCTGTCGCCCTCCGGCGGCGGCCAACCCAGCCCGTTCGAATTTGTCAGCGCCTTCGGGGCCAGCGTCTACAACTTCGTCTACCCGCACCCGCTGATGAACCTGACCAAGCTGCTGACCGACTGGTGGCCCTCCTTCCAGCCCGTCTTCCTGAACGGCACCAGCTATTTCGAGCCGACCAGCTACCTCGGCCCGATCCTCATCGCCCTGGTGGCCGCCGCCCTGGTCGAGCGGCGCCGCATCGGCGCGGCCGACTGGAAATTCTGGACCCTCTGCCTGCTGGGCTTCCTGGTGCTGGCGATCGGCGTCGACATGAATATCGAAGGGCTGAGGATACCGATGCCTTTCGCCCTGCTGCGCTTTGTCTTCCCGCTGTCCCTGGTCCGGGTGCCCAACCGCTTCTTCGTCTTCGCCCTGCTGGCAGCGACGGTCCTGGCCGGCTACGCCCTGAGGCAGATCCGCCGGAACACTCCCGGACGGATCGCCCTGGCCGGCTTCACCGCGGTCGTCGTCGGATTGCTGGCTTTCGAGCGGCTCATCTACCCCTATCCGATCCTGGACAAGCCGGTGCCCGAATTCTACAAGCAGCTGGCCGCGGACAAGCAGCTCTACGCCGTGGCCGACCTGCCGGTGTCGAACCCCGGCTTCAGCGATTACGACTTCTTCCAGACCTATCACGGCAAGCCGATCGTCGACGGCGAATACTTCTATCCTTCGTACCGGCCGCGGACCTTCGCCTTCCTCAAGGCCAATCCGCTGATGGCCGCGGCCGTCTGCCGCCAGAACGCGCCGGCCGATCCCCCGCCGATCGACCGCGAGGAGACCTACCAGCAGTTCCGCTCCATCGGCGTGCGCTACATTGTCGTTCATAACCTGACGCTCCAGAACGCCGACCAGTGCAGTTCGCCGCGCAAGGCCATCCGGGCGTTCTTCGAGGGTCAGAAGCCGGTCTTTACCGACGGCGAGATCACGGCCTACGAGGTACCCGACTGGGACCGGCCGCCGGCAAGCTGAGGCTTGCTCGACGGGCCGGAAATGCTAACCTGAGCCTATGCGATTCGACATACTGACCATCTTTCCGCGGATGTTCGACGGCTATTTCAGCGAGTCGATCATCGAACGCGCCCGCAAGCGCCGGGTCTTGGATATCCGCGTGCATGACCTGCGGCGCTGGGCCGAAGGCCGGCACCGCAAGGTGGACGACCGGCCGTTCGGCGGCGGGCCGGGCATGGTCATGCAGGTCGGGCCGTTCCACCGGGCGCTCAAGGAACTTAAGCGCGGCGGCGCCAGGACGCGGGTCGTCCTGCTGTCGGCCAAAGGCAGGACCTTCACCCACAAAGAGGCCGTCCGGCTGGCCAGATATCCGCGCCTGATCCTGCTCTGCGGCCGCTACGAGGGAGTGGATGAACGCGTGGCCGCCAAGCTGGCCGACGAGGAGATCTCCGTCGGCGACTACGTCCTGACCGGCGGCGAGCTGCCGGCCATGGTCGTCGTCGACGCCGTCGCCAGGCAGGTGCCGGGCGTCCTGGGCCGAGCCGAGTCGCTGGCCGAGGAATCCCACTCCCGCGAAGGTGTCACCGAGTATCCGCAATACACCCGGCCCGAGGTCTTCGAGCCGAAGAGGAGCGAAAAATGGAAAGTGCCTCCGGTCCTGCTTTCCGGAGATCACCGGAAAATAGCCGATTGGCGCCGCCGGCACTCGGCGGTCCGGAAGAAACGGGGCTGAGGACGGTGCGCCGTGCAGAAAAAACGCAAAAGGGCCCGAGCGGGCCCTTTTACATTTGCGGCAGCGATCTGCGTGATCGATCACTGCGCGGCAGACGTCGCGGCTGGCGGGGTCACGGGCGCGGGCGGCGTGCATGCCGCCTTGGCCGCGGTGAAGTCCTTGTCAGCCTTGTCCTTGGCCGAAGCGAAAGCATCCTTGGCCGCCTTTTTGGCCGCCTCCCATTTGACCTTGATGGCCGACCTGGCCGCTTGCCAGTCGGCGCGAGCCTGGGTCTTGGCCTTGCTGAACGCGTCTCTGGCCGCGGCTCCCTTGTCGCCGGCCAGATAGACCTGGCGCGCGGCGCTCACGGCGGCGTCGCGCTTGTCCTGGGCCGCCTTAGTGGCGGTCCGCATTTCGGCGCGCGCCGCGTCGAGGGCGGTGTTGCGCGCCTCGGTCGCCGTTTTGACG
>JBAIXY010000069.1:0-1724 GCA_037916205.1 Vicinamibacterales bacterium
CAAGCGTCAAACGCTGACAAAAAAAACCGCACCTTGCGCTCAAGGTGCGGGAAGAGAACTAGGTCCGGGCCTGCCGCGAGAGCGACTCCCGGACCGCGGCCGCGATGGAACCGATGTCGGCCATGGCCCCGACGCCCGTCGTGCCGCAGGCCAGGCGGCGTGCGACCGGCGGGATCAGGCCGAAGGCCGGCAAGCGCCGGGCCAGGTCAGCCAGATGACCCTGGGTCAACTCGTTCTGCCACATCCGCGTGTTCATCGCCGGAGCGACGATCAGCGGCTTGCCGTCCGGCCAGGCGTAGGCCGTGCAGGTCAGCAGGTTGTCGCAGATGCCCAGCGCCAGCTTGGTCAGCGTGTTGGCGGTGAGCGGCGCGATGACCAGGATGTCGGCCCCGTCGCCGAGGGCGATGTGGGGCACGGGCTGGTCCTTGACGTACAGCTCGCCGGGCCATTCGTCGGCTTCGGTCCAGAGCCGGGCGCCCGTTTCCTCACGCTTCCAGAAATAAAGCGCGGGGTCCGTGGCGACGACCTCGACCTCGCCGATCTGCCGCAGGGCGGCGACGAGCTTCGGCGTGAGCTTGGCCGCGACGCTGCCGGTGACGCCGAGCAGGATGTTCGGGCGATGTTCGCTCATGACAGCCTCCTCAGCAGGACGGCGGCCAGCTGCGGCCGCTCGACCTTCTCCGCGGCGCCCGAGGCGTCGACGACGTAGGCGTACTCGTTCGACCACTCCAGGCAGTTGGCCACGATCAGGTCGGCCTTGGACTGTGCCAGGCTGCGCCGGGCGACATCCAGAAGCCGGTCGTCGGACATGTCAGCCTGCAGCTTGAACTTGACGAGCTTCCCTTTGTAGCCCCAGGGGTCGCGGATGAAGTCGACCAGCTTCGGCGTCCTGACCATCTCCAGGAAGAGGCGTTCGTGGCTCGAGGGGATCTTGGCCGCGTCGGAGCCGGAGGCCCGGAGCGGTTCGAGCCGGCCGTCGTCGGTCATCGTATGCACCCGGGCCAGACGGTAATCGCTGACCGCGGCCGAGTGAACGATGGCGTCGAACTGGCCGTTCGTGATCTTCAGCTCCATGTGCATGGCCAGCTCGTCGAAGGTCCGGTAGCGGACCCTGGTGAGAAGCGGCGGGTCGCCGCCCTGGGGAACGGGCGCCGACGAGAGCAGGATGACCTGCCAGCCGGCGCGGGCCGCGGCCAGGGCGATGGCCTCGCCGGTGCGGCCGCGGAAGATGTTGGTCACTACCCTGACCTTGTCGATCGGCGCGGCCGTGCTGCCGGCCGTGACCAGCATGCGCTTGTTCTGGAGTTCGATCACTTTCCTGCTCCTTTCCGGTTCGCTTCGATGGGGATCAGCGACAAATGAAAGTCGGTGGAGCGGCAGGGCCGGCCGGACCGCCAACTGATGTCCCAGATCCGGTCGACGGCCGGACGCCGGATGACCATCGAGAAGACCGATTCCATGTTCACGCCCGGCCCGTGCACGCAGGTGCCGTCCTCCGGTCCCGGTCCGTGCAGCGTGAGCAGGCGGCGCAGCCAGTCCGGATCGTCCGGGCGCGGCGTCCGGCCCATCCACTCGCGGACGAACTCGGCGCGCCGGGATACGCCCGGCGTCGCGTCGTCGCCGGTGAAGATCCAGATGCCCGGGCCGAGGCGCCAGCGGAAGATGCCGGCGGCGTCGCACCAGAGCAGGACCGTCTCGCGGCCGTCGTCGAGCACCAGCTGGAA
>JBAIXY010000070.1:0-1855 GCA_037916205.1 Vicinamibacterales bacterium
TGGAAAGGCCGCAGCCGCGTCTTGCGCTGCGGGCCGAAATAAGTGCGGGCGAAATGATCGAGCACGCCCTTGAGGTGGGTCACGGAAACGCCGCGGTCGATCAGCAAGCCCTCGAACTGGTGGAACATCGGCACGTGCGACACGTCCATCTGCCGCCGATAACATTTGGAAATGCTGATCATCCGGATGGGCAGGGCGCGGCGCTCCATCTCGCGCACCTGTCCGGAGGAGGTGTGCGGCGTGAGCACCATCTTGCCCAGGCGGGGGTGGACCGGCGCGTCGACGAAGAAGGTCTCCCACTCGTCGCGGGCCGGATGGTCGGGCGGCATGTTCAGGGCCTCAAAAGCGTACCAGTCCCAATCGACCTCGGGGTTGCGGGAACGGTGAAAGCCGATGCGGCTGAAAATATCGGTGATCTCGTCAATGGCCTGGTTGGTCAGGTGGGTGTGGCCGACCGCGGGACGGAGGCCGGGCACGGTGACGTCGATCCATTCGGTCTCGGCCAGGGCGCCCAGGGAGGCGGACTGGAGCGTTTGGCGCCGGGCGGCAAAAACGGCCGCCAGCGCGGTCTTGATCTCGTTGGCTTTCTGGCCGACGGCTTTGCGCTGTTCGGGCGGCAGTTCGCCCAGGCCTTTCAGGGCCGTCATGAACTCGCTCTTGCGGCCCAGTTCGGACACCTCAAGTTCTTCTAATTCCTGCAGATTTTTGACCCCGTCCAGGGCGGCACTGATGCGTCCGCGCAGGGCCTCAAGCCTGTCGATCATATCGCTGTCAGACACCGAAAAGCCGGCCTAAAGAAGACAAAATTCGGTCACCGAATTTTACCATATCCCGGTAGGTTATGACGAGTACCAGCATCATCAGGAACACGAAGCCGGCGCTGTGGACCAGCGCCTCGATCCGGGCGCTGACCGCCCGGCGGCGCAGCTTCTCGATGGCCAGGAACAACAGGCGCCCGCCGTCCAGCGCGGGGAAGGGCAGGATGTTGATCACGGCCAAGTTGACCGACAGCAGGGCGATGAACTGCAGCAGATGCCGGAAACCCATCCGGACCACCTCGGCGGTGATGATGGCGATGCCCACCGGACCGGAGAATTCGACGCTGACCGGCTGGATGGTGAACAGGTCGCGGAGCAGGCCGGCGAAAGCGCGGACGATCTCCGTCAGGAAATACCAGGTGGCCGCCGCTCCCTGGATCGGAGCCAGGTACCAGGGGTAGGAGACCAGGCCGGTCTCGACGATGGCGACGCCGACGCCGGCCCGGCCGCTCTCGGTCATGAGCCGGGGCGTGACGGTCTTTTGCAGCTCGCGGTCGCCGCGTTCCACGGTCAGGCTGATCGGAACGCCTTCGCGCGAGGACGTGTACTGCCGGAACTGCTCGTAACCGGTCAGGATCCGGCCGTCGACGGCCGCGATGGTGTCGCCGGTCTGCAAGTCGGCGGCGAAGGCCGGCGAATCCTTCAACACGGAATAGATCTGGAGATGCTGCTCGGCGACGCGGGCCTGCGGCGGCAGGTCCTCGACCACCTGGGGCAGGCCGATGACGTAGCCCAAGCTCAGCACGAACCAGGCCAAAACCAGATTCATGATCACGCCCGCGCAGATGATGACGCTGCGGGCCAGGAGGCCTTTGTTGGCGAAACTGTCGGGGTCCTTGGCGTCGTCGCCGGACTCCCCCTTGATCTTGACGAAGCCTCCCAACGGCACCCAATTGACCGAGTAAACGGTGCCGCCCTTCTTGAAACTGGCCAGGCGAGGCGGGAAACCGAACCCGAATTCTTCGACTTTGGCGCCGGCGATCTTGGCGGTTATGAAATGGCCGAACTCATGGGCGAACACGAGCAGGGACAGAACG
>JBAIXY010000071.1:0-1535 GCA_037916205.1 Vicinamibacterales bacterium
AGGATCGCGGACGTACTTATCCTTGAAGGTCTTCTCGAGCGCCTGGGCGAAGCCGTCCTTGGTCATGCCGGGGATGTAGCGGAGCATCGCGCCCATGATGACCATGTTGAAGGTGCGAGGCTTCTTCAGTTGTTCACGGGCGATGGTCGTGGCGTCGACGGCCTGAGGATTCCACTTGGCCACGTCCGACAAGTCTTTCACCAAATAGCTGTTGACGATGACCTTCGTCCCCTCCTGCAGGTACGGCAAAAGTCGCTCCAGGGCGCGCTGCGACAGGGCCACGATCATGTCCGCCTTGTCGAACTTGGGGAACGGTATCGGCTTGTCATCGACTTGGGCGAAACCGATGGAGACGCCGCCCTGCTTCTCCGTGGTGAAATAAGGCATGTAGACCGACTTTTTCCCTTGCAGCCAGGCGGCGGTAGCGATGATTTTGGCGATGGACAGCACGCCCTGCCCGCCCTCGCCGCTGATGATGATGCGGTATGGGGCTTTCATATCAATAGCGTTTGACGGGATAAGTCTTAGCCATGGTCTTCTCGAGGAAATCGAAGGTCATCTCCGGGTGGTCCATGGTCTTCCAGTTGAGCGGGCACTGCGAGAGCACCTCGACGAAGGTGAAACCCTTGCCGTCCATGTGGAACTGTAGGGCGTCTTTCATGAGCGCGCGCAGGGCCGGTTGGACGGTCGTGATGCCGCGGGCCACGAACGCGGTCGGATTGACGTTGCGGATGAGTTCCGGCGCTTTCATGTAGTACTGGTCGGCGCCGGTGGGCGCGGTGGTCACCTTCATGCCCGGCAAGGTGGTCGGCGCCTCCTGCCCGCCGGTCATGGCGTAGACGGCGTTATTGACCACGATGACGAAGATCTTCTCGTCCCGGATGGCGGCGTTAATCAGGTGGGACAGGCCGATGGCGTAAGCGCCGCCGTCGCCCACGTAGGCGATGGTCACTGCCTCGGGGTTGCAGCGCTTGAAGCCGACCACGGTCGGAATCGTCCGGCCGTGATGCGTCTCGATGGTGTCCATGTTGAAGTAATCCCAGGCCAGGAGCGAGCAGCCGATGTCGATGCCGAAGGCCACCTTCTTCTGGATGCCCAGTTCGTCGATGGCGACGCCCAAGGCCTTGAGCACTTCCGGATGGCCGCAACCGGGACAATAGAGGTGCGGCTTGGACTCCATGCGCACGCACTTGGGGAAAGCCACGTTGAGGTCGCCGATCTTGTTCATTGGTTCGGCCATATCATTTGGTCGCGGCCTTGACCGCGGCGGCTATCTCGTCCGGCAGGATGCCCATCGAGGGTTTGAACAGTTCGACGATCTTGGCGCCGCACTGCCCGTACAGGCTGTCCTTGACGAAGCGGGCGAACTGGTTGAGGGCCGATTCCGGGACGATGATCGTGTCGACGCCCTTAGCGGCCTGGCGCAGCTGCTCGACCGGGAAGGGGCGCAACGTGATCGGACGGAACAAGCGGGCGGACTTGTCGCCTTCCGCCAGCTCGTCGACCGCCCCCTTGGCGGCCGCGGCGACGATGCC
>JBAIXY010000072.1:0-13477 GCA_037916205.1 Vicinamibacterales bacterium
ATATTAGGCGCGGCGGACGTCCTTGGCGCGCGGCCCCTTCTCCGAGTCCTCGGTCTCGAAGGTGACGGCATCGCCGACCTTGAGTTCGCCGAAGGTGACGTCAACGAGGGCGGACTGATGGAAGAAAAAGTCCTTCGACCCGTCCTCAGGAGTAATGAAGCCGAAACCCTTGTCGGCCAGACGCTTGATCGTTCCTTTCATACTCGAAACGTTTGGATAGATATGAACCGATCCGGCCGCTCATGGTCGATTCGACAAACCGCCGCTTCGCGTCCGTTCGCAGTAACTAACGTTAATCTAATCGGCCGATTTTGTGAAGAGCCCCGGCGGCGCGGCTCCGTTATCTCGACGGACGCAAGAAGCGTTTCGATCAGAGCCGGTGTGAACGCCCAAAAAGATAATGAGTGGAAAATCATTCGTGCAGGAAAAATAGGCTTTAATCAGGCCAAAAATAATGCCGGGGTACGCGCTGATTTCTGGTATAATTGACCTGCATTGTGGATATCTCAAACATCATATTTATGCGTAAAGATAGGTCGGCTATCGTTTCGGTCCTGGTCCTGGTCTTAATGAGCGTCTTCTGGCCCGGAGGGGCGGGACTCGCCGCCACAGGGGTGCCGAAGATCCTGAGCCATCAGGGGCGCCTCCTGGATTCGGGCGGCAACCTGCTGGGCGGAGCGGGCACGCAGTACTGCTTCAAGTTCTCTTTTTTCGACAATGCCACGGTCGGCCTGGGTACCCAGCTTTGGCCGGCCGGCGCTCCGTCGACCATGACGGTCGCGGTGAAGAACGGCGTCTACAACATCGGCATCGGGGATGTCGCTGCCGGCGGCGATCCGCTGACCTTCGACTTCCAGTCCACGGACACGACCTTTTTGAATATCCAGGTGGCCGCCAAGGTCGGCGCGACCTGCGCGCCGGGCGACGGCGCGGAGGTCTTCGAGAACCTGTCGCCGCGCCAGCCCGTTTACGCCAGCGGCTATTCCATCAATTCTGATACCGTGGACGGTTTCCACGCCGCGCAGGCGGCCACTGGCAGCCAGGTGGCGGCGCTGACGGGCGGAAGCCTGGTCTTGGGCGACGTCAATCCCCAGATCAACGTCACCGGCGCCAACACCCTGACGCTGCAGGGCGGCGCGGGAACGGGGGATGTCCAGTTCTTCTCCGCGGCCAACAAGCTGACCTCGGCCGGCAACCTGACGGTCGCCGGGACGTCGGCCTCGGGCGGCGGATTCATCGCCAGCGGCGCGGCCGTCGATCTGAGTTCCGGAATCAACGAGGACCTGACGCTCGACGCCAACGGCACCGGCAGCCTGGTCCTGGTCGGCTACGATTGCAGCGGCAACGTCAACGGCGGCAAGCTGACCGCCAACGCCGCCGGCGTCGTCACCTGCGCGGATGACATATCCGGCGGCGCGCCGGAGTGGGACACCATCGCGGCGCCGCTAGGTGACCTGTCGCTGGCCATGGGCGCCAACACCTCGACCTTCATTTTTGGAGCGGCCACGGGGGCCAGCGACCTTTTCACGTTCATCGATACGGCCGGCAATACCGGCGGCGGACACATCGTCGACGTCGAGACCGCCGCCGGATCGTCGGCCAGTCCGTTCAGGGTCGCCGCCGCCGGCACGACGCTCATCGATACCAGCGCTAACGGTCTGCTGACGCTGGGCACGATCGCCGGCGCCAGCCCCCTCGTCCTCGAGGGCGCGACGGTCGACGTCAACCAGACGAGCATCACCGTTTCTGATCCGACCGCGGCCCGGACCATCACTTTGCCCGATGCCTCGGGCACTTTCGCCGTCTCGGCCTCCGGCAACATTGCCCTCTCAGCCTCGGGCGACGTCAGCTTCACGGGCGCCCTCCCGGTCGCCAACGGCGGCACCGGCGACATCACGGCCGCCGGCGCCCGGACCAACCTCGGCCTGGTCATCGGCACCGACGTCCTGGCCCCGAACGGTGACGGCTCGGGTCTGACCAGCCTCACCGCCGCCAACATCGCCGCGGGCACGGCCGGCATCGACATATCCGGCAATGCCGCCACGGTCACGAACGGCATCTACACCACCGGCTCCTACGCCGACCCGTCATGGCTGGCCTCGCTAGCCGGCTCAAAGATCAGCGGCAACATCTCCGGCAACGCCGCCAACGTCACCGGCACGGTCGCCGTCGGGAACGGCGGCACGGGCAACACCGTCTACACCACCGGCCAGTTCGTCGCCTATGACGGTTCCAACCTCGTTTCCTCCGGCTACGACAACACTTCCTTTGCCGCAGCCGTCCACACGCACGCCATCCTGAGTCAGGGAACCGGCATCACCCCCTTCTCTTATAATGGCGGCACGGCCCAGACCGTGGCCATCGCCGATACGGCCGTGAGCCCGGGCTCATACGGCAGCCCGACCCAGGTCGCCACTTTCACGGTCGACCAACAGGGTCGCCTGACCGCGGCCGCGAACGCCACCATCTCCGGCGTAGCGCCGGGCGGCGCGGCCGGCGGAGACCTCTCGGGGACCTATCCTGATCCGACCGTGTCCAGGATCAACGGCGCGCTCCTCGGCGCGACCGCGGCCACCGCCGGCCACTTGCTCATTGCCGACGGCAGCCAGTGGGCGAGCGCGGCCGTTTCCGGCGATGCCACGCTGGCTTCGACCGGCGTCATCACCCTCAAGAATACGGGTTCCGCCGGCGTCTATGGCTCGGCCGCGTCGGTCCCGGTTCTCACGACCGACGCCCAGGGCCGGGTCACCGCCGTCGTCGACACCGCGATCGCCCTGGACGCGAGCCAGATCGCCTCCGGAACCCTGTCCGTCTCCCGCGGCGGCACCGGGCTGTCAACTTTCAGTACGGGCGACCTGATCTTTGCCTCGGCCGCCAACACCCTCTCTGCCTTAACCGCAGGCGGCGCCGGCCAAGTTCTGAAGATCTCGGGCGGCGTCCCGGCCTGGGGCACTGACAACAACACCACCTACAGCGCCGGCACCGGCCTGCTCCTCGTAGGCACGACTTTCTCGGTCGATCCGAGCGCCATCAATCTTCCTGATCTGGCCGGCGTTCTCACGATCGCCCAGGGCGGCACAAATGCCACCTCGGCCAACTACACCGCCGGCAAGTTCCTCGCTTACGACGGCACGCGCATTTCCTCCACCGTCTACGATCAGACCTCTTTCCTCGTCTCCGAGGCCGACACGCTCGCGACCGTCACCGGCCGCGGCGCTACGACCTCCACGCCCTCATCTTTTCTGGGCGGCCTAGCCGCCAGCGGCGCGGCGGTCGAGCTGAACGTCTCGTCAAATTTTCCGACGAACATCAACACCGGAACTTCAACCGGCGCGGTCTCGATCGGCAACGGCGCGGCCGGACCGCTGGCGTTAGTTTCCGGCGCCGCTTCCTCCCTGAACGTTTCCAGCGCCGCCCTGACCATTACCGCGGGTGCCGCTTCGACCTGGTCGACGAGCGCCGGCGATCTGACACTGCAAGGCGGCTCCGGGACCGTTTCTTTGGGTAGTTCATCCAATTTGACGTCAGCCGCCGCTTTGGCGATCGCAACCGGGGCCGGCAACGTCGTCCTGCAGCCGGCCGGCAGCGGCACGACCGCCAACGTCCAGATCGGCGCGGGCGGCGGGGGGTCGGCCACTCCCGATCTGCTGGCACTCGATGTGAAGTCCAACGCCGGGGATCCGGCCGGCGTGAACGGCCAGACGTACTACAACGCGGCAGCCGGGAAATTCCGCTGTTTCGAGAGCGGGGCGTGGCGTAACTGCATCCCGACGCAGGATTTCGCGCTTTCGTCCCTCACGGCGGCCGTCGCCGCGAATTCGATCAACAACGGCGACAACCCGCAGACCTGGAACTGGTCGCTCGCGACGGCGGATCAGGTCGGCATGGCGTTCGAAGAGAATTCGGCGTCGACCGCCGGCGGGGCGCCGGCCATCGTCACGGCGCAGACGCAGACCGGCTCTACGGCCATGCCTTTGTACGTGAAAAATCTGGGCAATGCGGCCAGTTTCCGCGTGGATGACCAGGCCGCCGACACGACGCCGTTCTTGGTCAGTCAGAATGGCAACGTCGCCATCGGCGCCGAGTCCTTCGATCCGATCGATCCGGAAATGCTGAAGGTCGAAGGAGGCACCGGCAGTTCGACCAACATTATCAGCGGCTACGGCGACCTCAACAGTTTCCTGCAACTCAACATCCATAATCGGAACGCTGGCGGCAGCGCTTCGTCGGACATCGTGGCGACCGCCGACAACGGCAACGACACCGTCAATTACATCGACGTCGGCATCAACTCGTCCGGCTACAACGATCCCGCCTACACCATCGGCGGTCCGGACGACGGGTACCTCTATACGAACGGACAGAATCTGGCCATCGGAACGCAGACCGCGGGCAAGAGCCTGCTGTTCCATACCGGGGGCACGCTGGCGTCGAACGAGCGCATGAGGATCGACGGCAGCGGCAACGTGGGCATCAACACGACCAGTCCAGGATCGGCCCTGGACGTAAAAGGCGTCATCCGTATTTCCGGCGGCACCTCGGGATACGTCGGCTTCGCGGCGGCGGCCGCTGCCGGTTCCACCACCTATGTGCTGCCGACCGTTGACGGATCCAGCGGCTATGCGCTGACCACCGATGGCGCCGGCACGCTTTCGTGGACCAGCGTCACCGGTCATTTCCAGCGCGTCGGCACGACGCTGTCGCCGCTGATCGCCGGTGACGACATCACCACATCAGGGAACATTTACACCTCAGGCACGGGCGCCATCACTTCGGCCGGTCTGCTGACCGGCAGCGCCGGCCTGACCGTCACCGGCGCGGCCGTCAGTCTGAACGACAGTTCTAATTTCGCGGTCAACATCGCGACCGGCAGTTCCACCGGGTCCGTGTCGATCGGCAACGGCGCGGCCGGCGCGGTCAGCATCACTTCCGGTTCCGGATTGACCTTCGCCGGCGGCGCTGCGTCGAGTTTCAACACGACGGCCGGCGACATTACCCTGCAGCCGGCCGGCAGCGGCACGACCGCCAACGTCCAGATCGGCGCGGGCGGGGCCGGTTCCTCCACGCCAGATCTGCTGGTCGTGGACGTCAAAAGTGACAACATATCGGACCCGGCCGGCACGAACGGCGCGATCTATTACAACGCTGTCAGTAAAGCGTTCCGGTGCTTCATCTTCGGTTCGTGGTCAAATTGCGATACGACCGGCGGCACCGCCACGCTGCAATCCGCGTATAATGCCGGCGCTACCATCACCACTTCGGCTTCGACCGACATCGCCCTGACCCTGACCTCCGGCAACCTCACCGCCTCGGGCGCGGGCTCGGTCCTGCTGACCCCGACCGGCGCCTCGAGCTTCACCTCGGGCGGCGCTCTGACGCTCACCGGCGGCGCGGCCTCGACCTGGGGCACCTCCGCCGGCAACTTGTCGCTGCAGGCCGCCGGCCCCGGCACGACCGCCGCCGTTCAGATAGGCGCGGGCGGCACGGGTTCGACCACGCCCGACCTGCTGGTGGTCGACGTAAAAGATAACAGTTCCTCGACCGACCCGGCGGGCACCGACGGCGCCATGTACTACAACATGTACTTCGATAAATTCCGCTGTTATGAAGCGGGCGGCTGGAAGGACTGTGACACCGGCACTGCGCCCGCCACAGTCACCCTTCAGCAGGCTTACAACACTGGCGCCACGATCACGACCGCCGCTTCGACCGACGTCGCCCTGACCCTGACCTCCGGCAACTTTACCGCATCGGGCGCGGGCTCGGTCCTGCTGACCCCTACCGGCGCCTCGAGCTTCACCTCCGGCGCCGCCCTGACGCTCACCGGCGGCGCGGCCTCCGTCTGGTCGACCTCGACCGGCGCGCTGACGGTCGATTCCGCCGCGGCCCTGGACCTTGGTACGACGAACGCGACGGCCGTTTCGATCGGCCGGACCGGCGTGACCACGACCAACAACGGCGCCCTGACCTCGACTCAAACACTGACCGCGTCCAACGGTCTGACGCTCACGACCGGCGCACTCAATCTGGCCGCCACCAGCGGCGCGCTCGCCTTGTCCGGACTGGGCGCTAGTTCCGTCAGCACCGGCGCCAACAGCCTCGCCCTGACCGGCAGCCCGATCCAGATCAACGCGTCCGGCAGCGGCACGACGACGATCGGCAGCGCCACCGCCGCGGTCAATCTGCCCGGACTGACGGCATCCCAGGTCGTCTTCACCGACGCCACGGATAACCTGACCTCGGCGGGCACGGTGGGGATCGGCCAGGGCGGCACGGGCCAAACGTCCAAGACGACCGCCTATGACGCGCTGTCGCCGTCGACGACCAAAGGCGATCTGACCGTTTATAACGGCACGGACAACGTCCGTCTGCCGGTCGGCGGGACCAACGGCTTTGTTCTGACGGTCGATTCGACGCAGGGCACCGGCATGAAATGGGCAGCACTGCCCGGCTCAAGCCTGCAGAGCGCGTACAATGGAGGCTCCACCATAACGACCTCAGGTTCCACCGACATCGCCCTGACCCTGACCTCCGGCAACTTTACCGCCTCGGGCGCGGGCTCGGTCCTCCTGACCCCGACGGGCGCCTCGAGCTTCACTTCCGGCGCCGCCCTGACGCTCACCGGCGGCGCGGCCTCGACCTGGGGCACCTCCGCCGGCAACTTGTCGCTGCAGGCCGCCGGCGCCGGCACGACCGCCGCCGTTCAGATCGGCACTGGCGGCGCGGGTTCGACCACCCCCGATCTGCTGGCCTTCGACGTTAAGTCCGACATCGGAGACCCGGCCGGCTTCAACGGCGCCACATATTACAACGGCTTCTGGAATCGGTTCCGCTGTTTCGAACAAGGCGTCTGGGTCGATTGCGGCGCGAACGCCCCTTCCACGACCTCCCTGCAGGATGCGTACTTTAACGGGCCTGCCATCACGACCGCCGCTTCGACCGACATCGCCCTGACCCTGACCTCCGGCAACCTCACGGCCTCGGGCGCGGGCTCGGTCCTCCTGACCCCGACGGGCGCCTCGAGCTTCACTTCCGGCGCCGCCCTGACGCTCACCGGCGGCGCGAGCTCGGTCTGGTCGACCTCCGTCGGATCGCTGACGGTCGATTCCGCCGCGGCCCTGAACATCGGCACGGTGAACGCGGTCTCCGTTTCGATCGGCCGGACCGGCGTGACCACGACCAACAACGGCGCCCTGACCTCGACTCAGACCCTGACCGCCGCCAATGGCTTCGCTGTTTCCGCCGGAAACGTCTCCCTGTCATCGGGCAATATCACCGGTGCCAGCCCGTTCGTGTTCGATGGCGTGACCGCCGACGTCAACAAGACCGTGTTGGCCGTCGCTGACCCGACCGCCGGCCGCACGATCACCCTGCCGAACGCCAGCGGCACGGTCGCCGTATCCGCCACCGGCCCGATCACGCTTTCGTCAGCCGGCAGCATCGACTGTCCGACCTGCCTGGTCTCAGCCGGCATCCTCTTCACCCTCGCCGGTTCTTCCGGCATCAACCAGACCCTTCATCAGGGTGACACGCTCCTGGTCGCCGCCGGTTCCAACATTGCGACGACCGGTTCGGCCACCGACATGGTCACCGTCGATGTCGTCAGCAACCCGACCTTCTCCGGCCTCGTTACCGGCCAGGCCGGCCTGACCGTCACCGGCGCGGCCGTCAGTCTCAATTCCAACTCCAACTTCCCGGTGAACATCGCCAACGGCACCTCGACCGGCGCGGTCGCGATCGGCGGCGGCGCCAATACCGTGGCGGTGGCTTCATCGAATTGGGGCGTGAGTTCGGCCGGCGCCCTGAGCGGCCTGACCGGCTTCACCCAGTCCGCCGGCGCCTTCGCCGCCGACCTGACCGGCGCCAACAGCGCGGTCTTTGCCTCGACCGCCGCCAACACCGACAGCCTGGCCATCAAGCCTCAGACCGCGACCGCGGCCGCCTCGTTCACCGGTACCTTGACCTCAGCCGACCTGACGGCGGCGCGCATCTGGGCGTTCCCCGACGCCGGCGGCACCGTGGCTGTCTCGGCCTCGGGCAATATCGCCCTCTCGGCAGCCGGCAACATCACCTTCAACGGCACGCTCCCGGTCGGCAGCGGCGGCACCGGAGTCGCCTCCACACCCGCGAACGGCCAGCTTCCGATCGGCAACGGCTCGGGCTACACGCTCGCCACCATTACCCCCGGCTCGGGCGTCGGCGTTGCCAATGCCGCCGGCTCGATCACCATCTCGAACTCCGGCGTGCTCTCGGTCGGCGCCTCCGGCGTCCTGTCCTCCTCGGGCGGCCAGAATCCGAGCGTCACCTTCACCGGCACGCTCCCGGTCGCCAACGGCGGCACCAACTCCTCGACCGCGCTCGGGAGCGGCAAGCTCATGGTCAGCTCCGCCGGCGCCATCGTCGAGTCGGCCGCCCAATTGAACGGCGTCCTGCCGATCGGCAACGGCACCGGGTACACCTTCGCCACCCTGACCGCCGGCGCGGGCATCTCGGTCACCAACGCCGCCGGCTCCATCTCCATCGCCAACACCGGAGTCCTGGCCGAGGCCGACACCCTGGCCTCGGTCACGGGCCGCGGCAACGCCACGACCACGACCATCTCCGACTACGGCGAGACCGTCACCTCGGGCACGGCGACCGACGACCAGATACTCCTCTCGGTCACGACCGGCGGCGCTCTTCGTTTCAACGGCACGATCACCAACACTGACCTCACCGCGGCGAGGACCTATACCTTGCCTGACGCCACGGGCACCTTCGCCGTGAGCGCCGCTTCGCCGCTCTCCCTCAACGCCACGACCGGCGCCCTGACCCTCGGCACGGTGGGTGTGGCTAACGGCGGTACCGGCCTCACCGCCACCCCGACGAACGGCCAGCTCCTGATCGGCAACGGCTCGGGCTTCACGCTCGCGACCCTCACCGCCGGCACCGGCATCGGAGTCACGAACGCCGCCGGCTCCATTACCATCAGCAACCTTTTCCCGACGCCGAGACTCGATCAGATACTCGCAGCCGCGGCAACCAACACCCTGGCCAACGCCAACTTCGCCCAGACCTGGAACTGGGGCACGCTGACGACCCAAACCGGCCTGACCTTGGGGGGCGGATCGGCCATGACCACCGGCTCCGTCTTAGCGCTCGGCTCGGGGACCTTCGTCCATACGATCGCCGAGACCGGCAGCCTGGCGTCGTTGACCTTCGCTGACGCGTCGACGAACGCCTCCGGAGCCTCGGTGACCAATGGCTTGGTCATCAATTCGACCGTCAACACCAGCGGCGCGGGGACGAAGACGATCAGCGGCCTGAGCGTGGCCGCGCCGACCTTGACCGGCTGCACCGGCGGTGCCTGCGTCTGGCGCGGACTCAACGTTACCATGGGTCCGACCACCTCCGGGATCACCCAGTCCGGACTGGCAATCGCGACCGCCGGGACCGACAGGGCGATCTTCGTCATGGATGCCTCAGGCAACCCGCTCTTCGACGTGCGCGACATGTCGAGCGCCGACAATCAGTTCGGCGCGGCAGCCACGGCCGGCGCTTTCATCAGCCGCAATTCGATGTTTGACGAAGATTTCGGCGTTTACCAGGCGGCAACGACCAACGCGGCCGTGCAGGTCCGCGGTGGAACGGGCAAGAATGCCGGTACGTTCAGCGCAAACTTCTTCAACAATGGCGGCGGCGGCAGCAACCAGGCCGTTTCGCTGGCCGCGCTTAACGGCATTGAACGTATCCAAGCGGTCTCAGGCAACGCCATCGGCCGCATTCAAACGGCCCTCGAATATCTCAGCACTGACACGAGCGCCGTCATCATGCCGTTGTATGCCGCAGCCAATCTGCCGGTCATCATCATGAAGGCCCAGCCCTCGGCCACCGGCGCCAACAACCGCGTGGTCCTCGGCCTCGGCGATACCGGCGCCCCGTCGGCCACGAACATCATCCCGAACAACGGCATCTTCTTTTCCAATTGCTACTACGTCGGGGCCACGCTGACCTGCGACAGCAACTGGCACGGCGTCGTCAATATCGCTTCGGTCAGCAGCAAGGTGGATTGCCCAGCGGTGGATACCGCGCACTTCGCCTATATGCGCATCGAGGTCCGAGGCACGAGCGACGCCCACTTCTTCATCGACACCAATACGTCCGACGGCATCAATACGACTGAATGCGGCACAGGCGTTACTGCGACTCCGAGCGCAGCCATGACGGCCACACTCGAAGCTTCCTCGTACAGCCCCACGGCTGCCACCAACACCACCAACCTGGACGTCGATTATTTCAGGTCCTGGCAGGACGATTCGGTCAACAGCATCGCGACCGTCGCGGAGACGACCGGCCTGACCGCCGACGCGAGCGGCGCCGCCCTCGCTGATGCCGATCTCATTGCCGCGTTGGTCGCCCAGTTGGCGTCACGTCCGGCCGATCAGGCGCCGGTCGACTTCAGCGTTGACCGCTTGGCGGCCGGCCTGTCGGTCGTCGCGCCCCAAGGCGTCTTCGACGGCCTGACCGTCAATTCCATCGGATCGCTGGGCGACGCGCTTTCCCTGAACTCCGACATGATCTTCATCGGCCGGCCGTACTTCAACAGCGATTCCGCCGGCTTCGCCGTCGTCGAGCGGGGCGACTCCAGCGTCAGGGTCGACTTCGCCCGCACCTATGAATCCCAGCCGATCGTCAGTGCTTCCTACTCGCTGCAGGACGGCGATGAGGTCCCGACCGAGACCACCGAACAGCTGGTCTTCGGCGAAGACATTCGCTTCCGGATCACCCAAAAGACGACCGGCGGCTTCACGATCAAGCTCAATCGGCAGGCGCCCGTGCCGCTTCGCTTCAGCTGGGTCGCGGTCGCGGTCAAGGATGCACGGACAGTTCGGTCCGCCAAGCCGATTGCTCCGCCCGCGCCCGCCGCGCCGGTTCCGGCCACAGAGCCGGCAGAACCGCCAGCTCCGGCCGAAACCGTCGAGCCCCCGGCCCCGCCCGCTGACGCCGCGACGCCGCCGCCGGCGGACACCGATCAGGTTCAGCCTCCCGCGGACAGCGATCAGGTTCAGCCACCGGCGACCGCCGAGGCCGCGGATCCGCCGGCCCCGGCCGAAACCGTCGAGCCCCCGGCCCCGCCCGCTGACATCTCAACGCCGCCGCCGGCGGACAGCGGCACGCCAGATACCGGCGTTCCCGTCGTTGACTCGTCTCCGACGGCGCAGTAATCTCCCAGAGAAACATGCCTTCCATAAAGGTCCGCTTGGGCCTCAAAAAACCGCTCGTCACTGCCGTTCTGGTCCTGTGCGCCGCGGCGTTCCTCGCTTCGGTCTCGATCAACGTCGTCCTGTACCGGCAGCTGCGGACGTTCGAGTCGGATCCGCAGATCGCCGCCCAGCGTGAGACCGCCGCCCTGATCGCCCGGGTGCGGGCGCTCATGGTCCTGCCCGACGAGCAGCCGACCATCGCCACCGTTACCGATCCGTCGAAGCTCCAGGACCAGGAATTCTTCCAGGGAGCCAAGCTGGGCGACAAAGTGCTGATCTTCACAGCCGCCAAGAAAGCGATCCTTTACGACCCGGCCGCCAACCGGATCGTCGACGTCGCGCCGCTCAGCGCGTCCGCGCCGCAGCCCGCCCAGACCAATACCAGCCGCTGACCTCAAGTCAGATGTTCGATCTGAAGCCAAACTTCCGTTCGATCTCAGCCGCGCTTGCCGCCGTCGGATTCTTCGTAATTCTGTCCGCGCCCGCCTCGGCCACTGACTATTCGAGCGCCGGCTTCACGGTCCGCGATCCGGTCATCGGTTCCGGCGCCGTGAACTATGCCGCATCGCCCCACTTTCAGCTGATCTCCAGTTTCGGACAGGTCAACTACGATCTCGAAAACAGCGCCAGCTTCATCGATTGCAACGGCTTCCTGTATTTCGAGGGTGCCGGTCCGTCGGCGCTGACCGGCACGCCGGGCGGCTGCCAGGCCAATTTCACCTGGACCGCGGCCGCGGCGCTATGCGGCAACGTCATCACCGGCTACCGGGTCGGCACCTCGACGACGCCCGGCGGACCCTACGCCTATCAGAACGCCGGCAATGTCCTGACCTATCTGAAGACCGGGCTGGCCGGCGGCACGACCTACTATGCGGTCGTGGAGGCCCTGTCGGGCACCGTTTCGCTGTCCCGTTCCAATGAGGTCGCCCTGACCGCAGCCGCGACGGGCGGTTCGTGCGCCGGCGGGGGCGGGGGCGGCGGAGGAGGCGGCGGAAGCGGCGGCATCGGCACCCTCTGCGGCGACAAGATCTGCACCCCGAACGAGAGCTATGCGACCTGTCCGACCGATTGTCCGGCTCCGACGCCGACGCCGGCACCGGCGCCTGTCTGCGGCGACGGCGTCTGCACCTGGCCGGAAACGACGCCGACCTGCCCGGCCGACTGCCCGGCGGCGCCGTCCGCGCCGGCCTGCGTGACCGACTGCTCGCAGGTCTCCTATGACCTGTTCATCGTCGATCCTGACGGCACGGAACGGCACACCGGAACTCCCTGGGTTGTGACCACGGCGCTTTCGGCGGCGGCGGTCCGTCACTCGTTCGAGGACAAGAGCCTGGCGCCGGGAGACCCGGCCAACGACCATAACGACGTGGTCGTCGATGTCGCCAAGAGCGACTGCCGCAATCTCAAGTTCGACGTCATCAGGGTCAACGGCGCCTGGCGTCATCAGATCTGGGTGACGATCTTCTACAAGGGCGTCCGCAAGATCAGCCTGCTGATCGCGCCCGATTCGCACGAAGCCGTCGGAATGAGCCGGACGATCGACGCGGTCAGCGAAGATGTCTGCCGGCCGGCGCCCGCCACGCGTCCGGTCGAGACGCCGCCCGGCACGCTCATGGTCGGCGACCTGATCAAAGGCGAACAGGCCACGGTCTATTATTACGGCCGCGACGGCAAGCGCCACGTCTTTCCGCAGGCCAAGATATACAAGAGCTGGTTCGCCGATTTTTCGACGGTCAAGACGGTCCCGTCCCAGCAGCTGGCCACCATCCCGCTCGGCCAGAACGTCCGCTACCGGCCCGGCAGCCGCCTGATCAAGATAGTTTCAGATCCCAAGGTCTACGCCGTGGCCGCCCGCGGCCTGCTGCGCTGGGTGACCACCGGCGGCGTCGCCTCGACGCTCTTCGGCCTGAACTGGCCGCGCGTCGTCGAGGATATCAGCGACGCCTTCTTTAACGACTATTATGTCGGCGCGCCGGTCATGGCGGCCAGCGATTTCGATCCGCTGCGCACGCTCGTGGACAGCACGTCCATCGACGACGACCTGGGGCTGCCCGAGACTGCCCCGCCGCTGCCGGCCGGCCGGTCGGCGGTCAGGCCGGCCTGCTACGCCACCGGGCAGTTCACCGACCTGCTGGGTGTCGGCAGCACTGATGTCCAGGTCCGTCCGCTCCAGGAACTGCTCCAGTGCCTCGGCTTCCTGGACAAGGGCATCAAGCCCACCGGCATCTACGGTC